>JAZSGQ010000043.1:0-33755 GCA_045532805.1 Eubacteriales bacterium | reverse complement strand
GTTGACCATGATCGTACCGAAGCCGAGGGGCAACAGAAGCGTCGGCTCCATTTCCTTTTTGATGGCGAGAAAGATCAACAATCCGCCGATGCACCACATCACAATATACTTCCAGCCCTCGGGGTTCTGGAAGAGCCATTGTATGCTTTCAAACAAAATCTCCATAGCATTTCCTTTCTTGGATTCAAAAAACATCCTATTTATTATATAAAAATCGTGCCGTTTTGTCAAGGGGATTTGACAAAAAAGTCGGACGATCCGCCGTTTTGCGGATCGTCCGAGACGATCAGTTGAAATATCCTTCTCTGTAAAGGAGCTCAGCGATCAGCACGGCACCGCCTGCCGCACCACGGAGCGTGTTGTGAGAAAGGCCCACGAACTTCCAGTCGTAAACGCTGTCCTCACGGAGTCTGCCGACCGTCACGCCCATACCGCCGTAGATGTCGCGGTCAAGGTTTGCCTGGGGACGGTTGTCCTCTTCCATGTAGGTGATGAACTGTTCGGGCGCGTGGGGAAGTCCCAGTGCCTGGGGCTTGCCGGAAAAGTTCTTCCAGGCGTCCAGGATCTGCTCCTTGGTGGGGTTCTTGCGGAACTTGACAAACACAGCGGCGGTGTGACCGTCGGTCACGGGCACGCGAATGCACTGCGTGGTGATCACGGGCTCGGTCGCCTTGACGATCTCCCCGTTCTCTACCTTACCCCAGATGCGAAGGGGCTCCTGCTCGCTCTTTTCCTCCTCGCCACCGATGAAGGGAATGATGTTGTCGAGCATCTCGGGGCACTCATTGAAGGTCTTGCCTGCGCCCGAAATGGCCTGGTAGGGGGTGGCAACCACCTCGTAGGGCTCAAACTGCATCAGTGCGTGAAGCATGGGTACGTAGGACTGGATCGAGCAGTTGGGCTTAACGGCGATGAAGCCGCGCTTGGTGCCAAGACGCTTTCTCTGCGCCTCGATCACGGCGAGGTGACCGTCGTTGATCTCGGGGATCACCATGGGCACGTCGGGCGTCCAGCGGTGTGCGGAGTTGTTGGAGACTACGGGGATCTCGGCCTTGGCGTAGGCCTCCTCCAGTGCGCGGATGTCCTCCTTTTTCATATCAACGGCACAGAACACCATGGAGCAAAGTGCTTTCATCGCAGGGATATCTGCGGCGTCGATCACGGTCATATCAAGGAACTGCTCGGGGCAGGGCGTTTTCAACTTCCAACGCGTGCCAACGGCCTCCTTATAGGTCTTACCTGCAGAGCGCGCGGAAGCGGCAAGAGCCACTACCTCAAAATAGGGGTGATCGGCAAGAAGCGTGAGAAAACGCTGGCCAACCATACCCGTTGCGCCAATGACGCCAACCTTACACTTTTCCATATCGTGTGTTCCTCCAAATCGTAAAATGATGTGTGATAATGCATTATAGCATATCAAGGGAAAAAAATCAAGTATTTTTGCTCATTTTGCAGGATTTGACTGCAAAACCTTCATTTTTCATCACAAAGCATGCGATATAGCTCATTTTTTTGCATACCGCGATCCTTGGCGGCTGCCTTGATGGCGTCCATACGCCGATAGCCCGCGTTTTCATAATATGCCACGTGGTCGGCAGGGGGCAACAGGGAAAGTGCCGCCGTGGGAGAGGTCTCGGGTACACCCTCGCCGCCCTCAAGTACCAGTACGTACTCGCCGCGCGGCTCATTTGCCTCGTAGTGTGCCACGGCGCCCGCGAGCGTGGTGCGTAACACTTCCTCGTTGCGCTTGGTCAATTCGCGGCACAGCGAAATGCGGCGCTCGCCGCCCAAGGTCGCGCAAAGGTCGTTCAGGGTGGCGCGGAGTTTGTGGGGTGCCTCGTGTAACAAGGTCGTGCGGGTCTCGCCCGCGAGTGCCTGAAGACGCGCGCGGCGATCCTTTTTATCCATCGGGAGAAAGCCCTCGAAGCAGAAGCGCCCCGTGGGGAGTCCCGAGAGCGTGAGTGCCGTGAGCCCTGCGCAACAACCGGGGATCGAGGTCACGGGAATGCCGCGCTCGGCGCACAGCACCACCAGATCCTCACCGGGATCACTGATGGCGGGGGTGCCCGCATCGCTGATCAGTGCGCAACACTCGCCCGCAAGCAACCGCTTTGCGATTTCCTCGCCGCGCTCGCGCTTGTTGTGCTCGTGGTAGGAGACAAGGGGGCGGGAAATGCCGAAGTGCGTGAGCAATCGCAAGGAGTTGCGCGTGTCCTCGGCGGCGATGAAATCCACTTCGGAGAGCACCTTGAGGGCGCGGGGAGAGAGATCCAGGAGATTGCCGATGGGGGTGGCAACCAGATAGAGCATTCCGCCCACGACTTTATTCTTTTCTTCGGGTGCGGCTTGTTTCATACGGACTCCTTTCTGCCCTTTTGCATAGTATGATGATGAATATGAACAGAGGAAAGGGCAGGGTGTTTTTTGTGGCGATCAAGATCTATATCGACCAGGGACATAATCCCGTGAATCCCAACGCGGGTGCGGAGGGAAACGGTCTGCGTGAGCAGAATATCGTGTACCGCATCGGCCAGGAACTGGCTTCCTTGCTCCGTGCAAACGGGAATTTTGAGGTGCGGCTTTCCCGTCCGACGCCCGAGACGCAACTTGGCAGCTCCAATGCGTCAAGTCTTGCGGCGCGTGTGAACGATGCGAACGCGTGGGGTGCGGATTACTTCATCAGTCTGCACACCAATGCCTCCGATCTTGCGGCGGCTACGGGCAGTGAAGCGTATGCGTTTGCAAGGAACACGTCCGCCTTTGTGCTCGGCGAGGATATCCTCGCGGGACTTGCGGCCGAAACGGGTCTGCAAAACAGGGGAATGTTCACCCGTCCCTCGCTCTATGTGTTAAGGCGCACGCAAATGCCGGCGGTGTTGGTGGAACTGGGGTTCATCACCAATGCGCGCGATGCACGCCTTATGAACGAGCAGCCGCAGTTGTTTGCGCGCGGGGTGTATGACGGGATCCTGACCTTTACGGGCGTGTGATCACTCGATCAGACCCGTATCGTAGATGCGCTGTGCGCGCGGCGTGAGCGGCGCACCGTTTGCGGCGGTGTCGCGCAGGATCAGCGCGGGCAGCAGCTGCAGTCCCTCACCGCCGCCAAGGCGGGATTCCACGAGCACGATGCTCGCCGGTTTGTCGGGGGCGTCCTGCACGAAAAGCATACGCTTGGGTGCGAATTTCGCCTCCCGTAGGGCGGCAAACAGGGTCTCCAGTCGGTCGGGACGGTAGACGGTATACAGTGTGCCGCCAAAGCGCAGACAGCGCGCGGCCGCGCGGATGAAATCGTACAGGTCGCCCAGCACTTCGTGTCTGGCAAGTTGCTTTTCGTTGTGCGGGGAGGCGTAGCCCGTATCGGCACGCATATAGGGCGGATTGGATAAGATCACGTCCAACTCTCCCCCGAAATCGGCGGGTGTCAGTGTGCGCACGTCACGAAAAAGTACCGAAACGGTGTGAGAAAGGCCGTTGAGCGCCACGTTGCGCTCGGCAAGCGAGGCAAAGATCTCCTGCGCCTCAACGGCAAAGACGCGCGCATAGCGCTCGCGCGCGGCAAGCAAAAGCGAGATGACGCCCGTGCCGCACCCGAAATCCGCGGCGCGTGCCGTGGGGGCGGAACGGCAAAACGCCGAGAGCAAATAGGCGTCGGTGCCAAAGGTCAGGCCGCGCTCAAGACTAATCAGGCGCAGCTTATCGTTGATCTCGCAAAGACGTTCTCCGTCGTGCAGAATCGGCTCCATGGGACTCTCCTTTCTAACGTGGTCGGGGGAAAGAAACAAAAAGCGGCACGGAACCCGTGCCGCTTTTTTGTTTTGATTATGCCTGCTGAGGAGCGCCAACGGGGCAAACACCGGCACAAGCACCGCACTCGATGCAAGTCTCGGGGTTGATCTCGAACTTGCCGTCACCCTCAGAGGTTGCCTCAACGGGGCACTCACCGACGCAAGCGCCGCAAGAAATGCAATCGTCAGAAATCTTGTAAGCCATGATCCATACCTCCATATAAGTATTACAATGCTATTGTAGCACAGAATCCTTGAAAATGGAATACCTTTTGCAAAATTTCTTGTCGACTTTTGTTAGGAAAGAATAACAGATATTGCCTTTATTCTGCGGTGTCGCCGTCGGGCGCGGATTGCTTTTCGCCCTTTCCGAGCACGGTGAGCGTGTCACGGTGATAGGTCTTGGGTGCTTCCTCAGGGGTGTCGTTTAAGCGGACGCGCACGGTGCCTGCAAGCGGCGAACTGTCAACCACGGTGCCCTGTCCGTCGGGGGTGATCACATTGGTGTCCTTTTTGGGGGTGAGCTTGGCCTCGGCCACGTAGGTCTCGTGCTCGTAGCGCAGACAGCACATGAGTCGTCCGCAACAGCCCGAGATCTTGGAGGCGTTGATCGAAAGTCCCTGTTCCTTGGCCATCTTTACCGAGACCTGGCCGAAATCCGACAGGAACGTGGAGCAACAGAAGGGTCTGCCGCACATACCGAGTCCGCCGATCAGGCGCGATTCGTCACGAATGCCGATCTGGCGCAGTTCGATGCGGGTGTGGAAATGTCCCGCGAGATCGTGTACGAGTTCGCGGAAGTCCACGCGCCCCTCCGAGGTGAAGTAGAAGAGCAGTTTGGAGTTGTCAAACGTATACTGTGCGTCGACGAGGCGCATATCCAGTTTGTGCACGGCGATCTTTCGCTCGCATACCTTCAGCGCCTCGGCTTCCTTGGCGCGATTCTCGGCCTCGTGTGCGATATCCTCGGGCGTGGCACGGCGCAGTACCGAGCGCAAGGGCTGTACCACGTCCTTTTCCGCGATCTTGCGGTTGAGCATTACAATGTCACCCAGTTCAGGGCCTCTTGCGGTGTCCACGATCGCGCGGTCACCGATGCGGAACTTCATTCCTGCAGGGGCAAAGAAATAGATCCTGCCCGCCTGGCGGAAGCGCACACCCACCACCTCAACGGTCGTGCCGTCGGGCGCGGGGAATCCGCAGGGAACGTCCTCTACCAGATAGGAGGCGGTGGCGATATCCACGGCAAACTCCTCGGAATCCAGCACGGTCTCCTCGGCGCGTTTCTTCTCGCGTCCCAGCCCGATCGAAGCGGTGAACGTGGGGGTGCCGAACTCCTCGTCCAACTCGCGTTGGAGCGAGGGAGACAGCATACTCGTGTCGCGCGTTTCCTTGACCTGCTCGGTGCGCTGACGGTCACCTCTGCCACCGCGACGGTTGCGACGGTTGCGGCTCTGCTTGCCGCCCTCGCCGCCCACTCTGCGTTCCGCGTCCTGGGGCTTGCCGCCCGCGGGGCGTGCCGCGTCGGGTGCCTTAGGCGTTCGCGCGTCCTTGGCGCGCCCTGCCTGCGGACGGGTGTCCTTTTGCGGCTGATTCTGTCGGTTGGCGTTTTCCTGCTTGTCTGCGCCGTGTCCGCGGCGGCCGCGGCCATGTCTGTTGCGGTGATGTCCGCCACCGTTTCCGCCGTTTTTATTTGCCCCGCCCCCGCCGTTTGCGGCGTTGCGGCCCGCGTCAGCGGGTGCGGCGGACTTTGCCTCGCTTGGAGGATTGAAGTTGCCGGGGCGCACGGAAATGCGCTGGCCGCCCTCCTTGCGGGGTTGTGTATTTTTGTTTTGCTTTTCGTCCATGGTTTCTCCGTTCTGCTGATTATCGGGTCAGCTGACAATGGTAGTGGGTAATGGTCAAGCGTGCGTTGGCACTCGCGTTCAGTGCCGCCGTCGCTTTGTCTGTGGCCGCGATATAGTGAAGCACCCGCGCTGTGGTGAAGCGGGCGGCGAGTTCGTTTGCGGCCTCGCGATCGGTGAAGAAGATCAGGGAAGGGGAATCGCTTGCGGTCAGGGCGAGCAGGTCACGCAGTGCCTCGCCAATAGCGGCAAGGCGCGCGAGCAACTCCTCGCGGGAGGTGCCGAAGGTATACAGAAGCGAGAAGAGTTCGGCGTTCTTCGTGCCGTCTGCCAGGAGTTCGCACACTTGTGCGGCGTCAGCGCGGCGCGCCAGGAGAGGTGCCCGTTTTTTCTCTTCCAGGAGTTCCAAGGCCCGTCCGATGCGTCCGTCCGACATACGGATCAGTGCCGCAAATTCATCGGGTGCACTCTCGGCCAGTGCCCGTGCGGTACGCGCGATCGCGCCGCGTGCGGGCGAGAGGAGGCGGTCGCGCATCTCGCCGTCACCGATGGGTTGCATACGCAGAATGGGTGCACGCGAGCGAATGGTATCCAGCAACGTGTCCGCGTCCTCGCAAAGCAGGAGGAAGAGCACGAAGGCGGGGGGCTCCTCCAGTGTGAGGAGCAGGGCGTTTTGCGCTTGTACGGTCATGGCGTGCGCGTCCTCGATGACGTAGACCTTGAAGTGCAGATCGTTGGGCAGGACGTTGACGTCTTCGCGCAGGGCGCGGACGGTGTCGACACCCATCGTGGCGCGATCCTCCTCGCGGGATACGGTCAACACGTCGGGGCAGTTGCCCGACAGGATCTTACGGCACGTGGGACAGGTATCACAGGGGAGCGCCGTGTGCGCGTTTGCGCGGTTCTCGCAGGCGAGCGCGCGGACCATGGCGCGTGCCAACGTGTGCTTGCCGCTCCCGCGCGGTCCTTCGATGATATAGGCGTGTGAAAGCGCGCCGCGCGCCAACTCGTCACCGAGTCGCTCACGAAGAGCCGTATTGCCGACAAGGTCAGACAGATAATTGCGCACACACTCACCCCCTATATAGTATCTCAATTTATAATTATATCAAAACTACAGGCAAAAGTCAAGGTTTGTAATAAATCTGTGTGGGATCGCAAGGGAGCGGGAAATTTTCTGCGACAAAAGCGGATCGGCAAACAAAAAAGAGCGATTTTCGACACCGTTTGGCACCTAAATCGCTCTGTTTTGCATTATTTTACGGTTTCAACCTCGAATTTTGCCCAAGGAACGTTGACGGCGGCGCCGTCCTCAAGCAGTTCGCGGATATGGAGCAACAACGGGAAGTCCTCGCTCTTGGCGCGACCCTCCTTCACCATCTGCAAAATGGCGGCGGTGGTGCGGCGCGCGATCACGATGGATTCCAGTGTTACGCCCTTGAGGATCTCCATGGCCTCGTCAAAGGATTTGCCCTCGCCGAGCAATGTGCCGATCTTGCGCGTACGTCCGCCGAATACCGTGACGTACAGGTCGCCCACGCCAAGGAAAATGTTCTCCGATGCGGTGCCCTCGCACAGATCCAGCAAACGGTACATCTCCTTTGCGGCCTGTCCAAAGAGGGCCGCCTGGGAATTGTAGTGCTCGAATACGCGTCCCTCGCGGCGGTAGGAGAGGCCGATGGCAAGGGATACGCCGAGTGCGTAGGCGTTCTTCAGGGCAACGGCGCACTCTACGCCGCGCACGTCGGTAGAAATGCTGACGTGGTAGAAATCCGTTTCAAACAGGGATTTGATCCAACGAAGTTTCTCGATATCGGGGCCGCAGAAGGTGACCTCGGAGGGGTCCAGGTCCGCCAGTTCGTAACTGGTGCAGGGGCCGCCGACGGCGTTGATATTCAACTTTTTATCGGTAAAGCGGAGCATGTATTCGGGATAGGAGATAAGGTAGCCGCGTCCTTGACCGTCATCGATCATACCCTTGGTGATGGAGAGCACGGGGAGTTCCTCGGGAATGATCGGAATGATGTTTTCACAGAACCAATCCAGACCGAAACTACTCACGCCGCACAGGAGCAAGTCGGCGCCCTTCATGCACTCGGAAAGTTCCTCAAAATAGTGAAAACTCACACCGTCAGGCATCATAAAGGAGGTTTTCACCCCGTTTATGTCATGACAGAGCGTCAGGTGCTGATGCGTTTGCTTGCCGTAGGCAATGATCTCGCGGTCAAGCGGAGTGCCCACGAGACGGACAGTGTGACCGTTTCGGCAAGCGGGAAAGGCAATCGCGGACCCCATCATGCCCGCGCCGACGACCGTAATAATAGCCATGTTTTCTGCTCCTTTTTTTGCATTATTTTTTTGCAACGGCTTGCCAAACGGTAGCCTTTGTGCTATCATAAATAATAGTACAAAAGCGAGGGCTTGTCAAGGGCTTTCGCCGAACATATTGCAATCGGTATCGGTTGTTGATTGAAAAGGAGTTGCCATGTTTGACAGTCGAACGGCGAGCAGTGCGGCGCTCGCCTATCTTGGAGATGCCGTGTTGGAGGTGCTGGTGCGCACACGGCTCGTGGAGGCGGGGTATACCTCCTCCAAGTCGCTCAACGCACACGCACTCGAATACGTACGCGCATCGGCACAGGCCGCGGCGATGACGCGCCTTTTGCCGCATTTGACCGAGGAGGAAACGGCGGTGTTTCACCGCGGCCGCAACATCGGACATACCAGCACGCCGAGGAGTGCCACGGTTGGCGAATACCGTGCCGCCACGGGTATGGAGGCGCTTTTCGGATATCTTTCGATGATGGAACGGCAGGACAGGATCAAGGAGTTATTTGCAATTGCATATCGGGAGGACGTCCATGAGGATCAACTTTAACCGTTACAAGGACGGCAAGAAAAAAGCGCTCACTATGAGCTATGACGATGGGCTTCGTGCCGATCTTCGCCTGATCGAAATCTTCAATAAGCACGGCATCAAGGGCACCTTTCATCTCATTTCCGAGAAGATCGGAGACGAAAAGCACGTGAGCGCCGAGGAGGTTGCCGCCGCTTACGTGGGGCACGAGGTGTCCGCACACAGCTTGACGCACCCCTTTCTCACCCTGATCCCCGATGAGCAGCTGTGCTGTGAGGTGTTGGAGGATCGTCGCCGTCTTGAGGAGATGTGCGGCTATCCCGTCTGCGGTGCTTCTTATCCGTACGGCGCGTATTCGGATGCGCTCGTCGAAAAGCTTCATGTGCTGGGCTGGCGCTATTGCCGCACCACAAAATCCACGGGCAAGCTTTCCGTGCCCAATGATTTTTTGCTTTGGAATCCCACCTGCCATCACGAGGACGCGCACCTGATGGAGTATCTGGAGGATCTGCGCAGCCCCCGCGCACGCCCCTTGGCACTTTTGTACGTCTGGGGACACAGCTATGAGTTTGATCGAAAGAACAACTGGGAGATCATTGAGCGCTTCTGTGAGGCGGCGGGCGGCGATCCCGATATCTGGTACGCCACCAATATTGAGATCTACGACTACATAAGCGCCCTGCGCGCCCTGCGCTTCTCGGTGGATCGCACGCTTGTTTACAACCCCACGGCCACCGATGTGTGGATTGAGGCGGACGGTGTATCGCTGAAGGTTGGTGCGGGCGCACACCTTATTATCGTCGAAGAACTGAAAAAACACGAAAGTGAGGAACAATAATATGGAACATCCCAAGATTCGCATTGTTGTAAAGGATTACGGCACGATGGTGGCCGAGCTTTACCCCGAAATGGCCCCCAAGACGGTCGCCAACTTTTTGAAGCTCGCAAATGAGTCCTTCTTTGACGGACTGATCTTCCACCGCGTCATTCGCGGCTTTATGCTGCAGGGTGGCGGTTATTTTGAGGATATGAGCGAGAAGCACACGCCCGCGATCCGCGGTGAGTTCCGCGCCAACGGCTTTGCACAGAATACGCTGAAGCACACGCGCGGCGTGCTTTCGATGGCGCGCACGATGGACCCGAACTCCGCCTCCTCGCAGTTCTTTGTGATGCACCAGAACGCACCGCATCTTGACGGTCAGTACGCCGCTTTCGGCAAGGTGATCGAGGGCGATGAGGTGATCGACAAGATCGCAAACGTGCAGACGGGCAACTACGGCTGGTATATGCAGGACGTGCCCCAAACCCCTGTGGTGATCGAAACGATTGAGGAGGTCCAATGATCAAGGCGGTCTGCTTTGACCTTGACGGCACGCTGCTCCCCTTGGATATCGACACCTTTTGTAAGCATTACTTCGGCATGATGGCCGCCAAGATGGCGCCTTATGGCTACGAGCCCCGCGCTTTTGTCGGCGCGATCATGACGGGCACCAAGGCGATGTACGGAAACGATGGTACCGCCACCAACGAGGACGTGTTCTGGCAGAGTTTTTGCTCTACCTTCGGGGAAGAGGCAAAACGGCACGTTCCCGTTTTCGAGGAGTTTTACGAGCAGGATTTTGACCGCGCACGCGAGGCCTGCGGCTTTGATCCCGATGCCGCCCCCACCGTGCAGTCCTTACTTGACTTGGGACTCACGGTGGCCATTGCCACCAACCCGCTTTTCCCCGAGATCGCGACAAGGAAAAGAATGCAGTGGGCGGGTATTGACCCCGGGACGGTGGCGTTTTATACCACCTATGAGGACCACCGTTACTGTAAGCCGAACAAGGGCTACTACGACGAGGTGATCGCGCGACTGGGGCTTCCCCCTGAGGAGTGCCTGATGGTCGGCAACGACGTGGGCGAGGACATGGCCGCCGCGCACGCGGGCATGCAGGTGTTTTTGCTTGTCAACGAGCATCTGATCAACCCGAAGGGCGAGGATATCAACGCCTATCCCCACGGCGGCTTTGACGAGCTGCTTGCCTATATCGAAACGTTCAAATAAGAAAAAAGGCATCTGCCCAGGTTAGGCAGATGCCTTTTTATGTGCCATATTGACAAATGAAAGGGGATACGCTATAATAAAATAGCAATATTGCATAGACGTTATGCGCCGCAAGGGTGCGCGCGATCGCTTTTTCCTCGACAAGATGTATCCATATGAAATCCGCCTTGTATAAACGGACTTCGCCCTAACAATAATTCGGTTATCTTCTGATTTTATCACCCAAAACGCCGTGGTTGGAGTAAGGAGTGAGCAATTATGAAAAAGAAATACATCGTTTTGTGCATAGCTCTTGTGTTGGCGAGTATAAGCTTGATGTTAAGTGTGTTGTTCTTGTTGCAAAAGATAGAGGACAACAAGGAGCTTGAGGTCGGAGAGTTTGATTTGACATACTTTCAATGGGAAATAGAAACCTTCCCATATGAGAAAAATGTCGGACCGATCGACAACGCGGACGTTGCTATCGAGAAGGCAAGGTCCGTGTGGTTGGAAAGATACGGCAACAAC
Organism: Eubacteriales bacterium; assembly: GCA_045532805.1. Classification (GTDB taxonomy): domain Bacteria; phylum Bacillota; class Clostridia; order Oscillospirales; family CAG-272; genus Firm-07. The sequence goes on along the minus strand of JAZSGQ010000043.1, from coordinate 22,709 downwards.
AAGTATCTACACGACAACTTTGACAAATGGGGGCGGTTTCAGGTCGATTGGGATCCCCTGGAGGAATGTTGGTATGTCCATAGTGTTCCGCCGCCGGATTGGGTGGGTGGTGTTTCAAATGTGATTATTCGAAAAAACGGCGATGTTATCGCAGTTTGGCCGGATGATTGAAGACGTTTACTTCTCCTCCCCAAATCATCATAACTACAAAGTCACATTAAAAAATCAAGGCACTGTTTGAAAGAAAGCCCTGCGGGCCAAAGCGGATCGCCACTTTTATATGGGGCAAATGAGATAATAGGGATTCACAGTGGCTCATTGTATACTGAAGACCCTAGTGTAGTAGGGTATAACGGAGGATTTGGCATAACCAGCCAACTTTATAGTTTTATGTTGGCTTACAAAAACGGAACATGAGTGAGGGAGAGGGCAATGAGAAAACTTTTGGTTGTGTTGCTTTGCATGGTCTGCCTGTGTGCCGTGGGATGCAGCAGCGGCGAAGGCGGCTGTGAGGATATGCTTTACACGGCAGACGGTATCACGCAAAGCGCTCACGTGCGATTGATCCTTCCCGATCAAGCCTTGAACGCTCCCGTTACAGCGCTTTCCTTTGAGATTCATAATGCTACGGACTATGTCATTACGTGTCCCCCATCGACGTTAGGTGAGTACGTATTGGAATACTACCAAAACGGCGCGTGGGAACAGTGCCCGCGAGGCGGCCTTTTTGTCGGCAAGGATATCGTGGTCCCAGATCTGCAGATCCCCGCAAACGGTATGGAAAAATACGAAATATCCCTCGGTGATCATGCATATTTTGCAGTTCTTTCCGCAGGTGTATACCGTATGCGCATACCGGCGTCCGCATCAGCGGCAAGCGAGCCCGTATCCTTTGCGCTTGTTGCATACTTCACGGTTACATAAGTAAGGCACTCGTCGGTACCTTTATTAAGATGAAACCACCCCAACAGATCCTTCGTCTGTTGGGGTGGTTTTGTTGCAGCTTATATAAGTTGGTGGCTTTATTCCTCGGTGTTTTCTTCTCGCCGTTTGGCGGATTTTTTCTGTATGCCGCGCACTTGCTTGAAGCCGTCGATCTCGCCGCGCTGGATCGCGCCGAAGATGCGAAAGTTCACGCCGTCGTATTTGCGCTCCCATTCGGCCAGCATCTGCTTCATTTCCTCGCGCTGTGTGTGTCCGTCTGCGGGGCAGGGGGACTTGAACACGGGGAGATTTTCCCGCTTGGCGAAGTAGCGGACGTCCTTTTCGGGCATATAGACAAGCGGGCGGATCATCGTAACGTCGGCACGGGAAAGGTAGGAAACGGGCTCGAAACAACCGACGCGCCCCTCGTGGAAGAGATTGAGCATAAAGGTCTCGATCACGTCGTCGCGGTGATGCCCGAGGGCTACTTTGTTACAACCCAACTCCTTGGCGGTGCTGTGCAGGACACCGCGGCGCATCTTGGCGCAAAGGGCACAGGGGCTCTTTTCCTTTCTGACGTTGAAGATGATGTCCGCGATCTCGGTTTTTTTGATGTGGTAGGGCACGTCCAGTTCGCGGCAAAATGCCTCGATCCCGCTCCAATCGGCGTCGGGGAAGCCCATATCGATCGTGAGCGCTACCACCTCAAACGGGTGCTCGTAAAAGCGGCGCAGTGCCACAAGACCCGCAAGCAACGCAAGCGAATCCTTGCCGCCCGAGATGCCCACGGCGATGCGGTCTCCCGTCTGGATCATACCGTAATCGTCCACGGCACGGCGCATATAACTGAGTAATCTGCGTGTATCCATCAGGTGCCTCCGAGCAAGAATCGGCGTGCCGCCTCGTATTCGGCCAGCGCCTGTTTGGCGGCGGGCGTCACGGTGTCGGCATCACTGCGGCGCAGGGCACGCAGCATAATGTTTTTCGGGGTGTCATCGGGGTCGATGAGTTCCAGTGCGGCCACGTCGTAGCCGTTTGCCTCCAACCACTTCAGGCGCAGTGCGTCGGTGGCGGCATCGCAGAATTTTTGCCGCAACATCGAATGTTCGGCAATAAACGCGAGCGTGGGGCAGTTTAACGTATGATTGAGTTCATGGTGACAGCAGGGCGTGGCAAGGATCACCCGTGCCTTCGCCGCGAGTGCGCGCTCCAGCACAAGGTCGGTGGCGGTGTCGCAAGCGTGCAAAGACACGACAAGTGCAGGGGGGACGGGACTTTCGTACTTGCCCACGTCACCGCAGACGAATTCCAGCCCGTCAAAGTGCAGTTCGCGTGCCACGCGGTTGCAGTGCTCCACCACGTCGGGCTTGAGGTCCACACCCGTCATGGAAACGGTGTAGCCCAGCACGTTTGCAAAATAATGATAGACGGCAAAGGAAAGATAACTTTTGCCGCAACAAAGATCGCAGATACGGATGCTGTCCTTGGGCAGATAGGAAAGCGTGTCGCGTACCAACTCCAGGAAACGGTTGATCTGGCGGAACTTGGGGCGCTTTTTGTCATATACGCGCCCGTTCGCGTCGGATACGCCGAGCAGTTGCAAAAACGGTTCGTGTCCGTCCAGAATGTACTGTTTTTCCTTGTTGTTGCCGCCGATCTCCACCTGTGCTCCCTCGGCTTTTCCGAGTGCACGGGCCAGTCGGTCGCCGCCAAGCAGAACGGCGTTGCCCTTTTTGTTGCGGCGGTATTCCGCATCACCGCAAGCGGTGAGCAGGTTGATCTGCCCAAACAGAGCGATGCGCGCATCAAGCAGGGGGAGCATATCCTCGCCAAGGGGGAGGTTCTCGTGCGTGGCCTTGTTGTCGGCGTGGAAGGATTCCAGTTGAAGCACCGTGGCGCCGCCCACGCGGCGAAGCGTGCCCACAATGCGCAGAACATCACCCCCGACGGGGCGGGAAAAAACCAGTTTTTTGAGGAATTGTCCCTTGGCCGCCGTCAATATCAGTGTAGCAAGATCCAGAGAAATGCTCATCGGATCATTCGTCCTCCTTGCTTCCTGTCGAGGTGGGGATCTCCTTTTTGCGGAACAGATAGATCTTGCGCTCGGTGCCGTCCATCAGACGCTTGATGTTACTGCGGTGCGACCAGGTGATAAGCAGGCCCATCATCAGCGCGATCAACACGTGCGTGCCAAAGCCCGTGAACACACGGTCAAAGGTGGCGAGCAACAAAGGATAGAACATCGCCATCACAATGGAGGAGAGCGACACGTAGTGCGAGAGCAGGATCAGCGGTACGTAGATGATAAACAGGATTAAGAAAATGGCGGGATCCAACACGAGGAGCACGCCTACCATCGTGGCAAAGCCCTTGCCGCCCTTGAAGTGCGAGAAGCAGGGAAATACGTGTCCCAGTATGCAGAAGAAGGCGGAAAGATACGCGGCGATCACCAGATTGAGATAGCCGCCAAGGTCTGTCATTTCGTGGAAGGGGTGTCCGAACACAAGGCAGGCGATCAGCACCGCCAGTACGCCCTTGAGCGTGTCGCCCGCGAAGGTCATCACGGCGGCACTGCGCCCGTAGGTGCGCAGAATGTTGGTGGTGCCCGCATTACCGCTACCAACGGTGCGGATATCCTCGTGATAACGCGCCTTGGAAATGACCAGCGCCCAGTTGACACTACCGAGCAGATATGCCACGGCAATGCAAAGAAGAAAGCCCGCGCCGATCACGGCCGCCTTGGCGACACCCTCCAACTGCCAACGAGACAGAATAGAATTGACAAGACCGTTTTCAAACAGGTCGTAAATGCCCCAAACGAAAAAATTCACGCTCGGTTACCTCCTCTGCTTATTCTTCGGTGGAATCGGTGCGCCGACGGAACAGACGGCGCGCCAGATCAATGAGATCAAACTGCAAGATCGCGCGGCACACAGGGTGCGTGGCGTGACGCTCCAGAGCCGCAAAGGCAAGGCGGAGCAGGAAATAGGAGATCAGCGCACTGACCACGCCCACGACGATACCGCCAAGCACGTCGGTGGGATAATGCACCACAAGATACAGGCGGGTAAAGCCGACGAGTGCGGCAAACACAAGCGCCGTCCAGCTGTATTTTTTGCGGCAGGTGAGAAACACGGTCGTCATTGCGGCAAAGGCGGTGGTGGTGTGTCCCGAGGGGAACGAGCGCTCGCTCTCACGCGAGGCACCGACAAACTCCCAGAAGGCACGGTAGGCATCGTGCTCATACGGGCGCACGCGCGCGACCAGGGGCTTGATGGTGACATTGGTAAAGAGCGCGCCCACCACGATCGCGCCCAGCACGATCACGCCGACCTTGCGTGTGCGGCGGAACAGGAGCAGGACAAGACCAAAGAGGATAAAGCCGAGTCCACCGTCACCCACAGAGGTGATGAGGCGTACGAGCCAAGTCAGTGCGCCGTTTGTCGCAACGGCGAATTGATGAATGGCCTCCAGGATCGCGTAATCGAAGGAGGCAAAGACGGTGTCAAGCCAGATTGCCATAGAAACACTCCTTTTTTAGTATGCGCCCGAATCGGGTAGAAGTTGCGAAAGCTCGTTTTCGTAGAGAAACTGTATGACCACGCGCGGCTGTGCTTGCTCGAAGGCCTCGGCATCGTCAAGGAGGTCAGTCTGATAGGTCACGTTGAGGAAGGTGTTGGAGAAGAAGGGCTCCAGTTGCAGCCGCTCCCAGGTTCCCGAGAACTGGAGCAGTAGCGAGGGCGTGTTGCTCACGTCAACGGATTCAAAGGGAAGCAGACGGGTCTTGGTGATCCTGCCGTCGCTGAATTGCGTATGATAGTTGAGTTTGGTATTGTTGGCAAGGGAAACGGTGCGGTTGGTGGCTACGTCGGCAAGTCCCGCACGGCGTGCCACGGCCTTGCCCGTGGTCATATGCTGGAAGAAGGAAAGTTCATCGCGTTGCAGAATGCGCGTTTTGGACATGACCGTGGGCTGAAAGCGCTCGCAAACGCACAGGTAGGTGTAATACAGCCCCAGTGCGTTGAGCGAATTCTCCGTGTTGTTGTAAAGCGGCCCTTGCTCCTTGTAGTTCGCAAGTTCACCGGATAGGTTGACAAAGTCGGTGAAGCCGTTTTGCAAGAGGTAGGTCTCCAGGCGGTCCAGACGCGTGGTGCGGATATCGCCGAGATACGCGGGCATATTTTCACTGTACACGGTCTGGGAGTTCGGCAGGATCACGAGCAGGTATTCCGTATTTTGCTCTGCATAGGCATCTCTGCGGTTTTGCAGTTGAGTAAGGATCGCGGCGTATTCCTCGTCGGTAAAGGAGAGTTGCCCCAAGTAGTCCTCAAGGTAGTTGTAATCATTATCGGGATCGTGCACGTCAAACAGAAAGTCGTTTCTGCCTGCGATCACGTCCTCGCTGTCTACAATACCGAACAAACGGTACTGATATTCGCGAATGAATTGAAGTGAGTTGTCATTTTGATACACCGCGCGGTTGAAACGATCCAGCGGCGAGTCGTCCTCGATCACCGTGCCGTCAAAACACGCGGGGGCGATCCCGTTTTCTCCGCCGATCACGGCGGTAACGAGATAGAAGATCGTGCCCGTGAGCAAAATACCGACGAAGACCGCGACCACGATCAGTTGGGAAAGCGTATGTTTTTTATCCATAGCGTCACCTCACGAACAGGAAACTGCCATAGGCAGGGTCGGTATAGTGCGGGAATTGCGGCAGGAAATACAGGATCGTGCCTGCAAACGCAAGACAGAGCACAAGAGACAGTGCGATGCGAACGGGGAAGACCACGCGCTCGGGCAAGCGGCGCGCCAGGTAAGGCGCGTAGCGTGCAAGCGGGATCAGGACGGCCACGAGTAGGCAGATCGCCAGGTATCCCGTGCCGGCTACGGCGCCGAACAGGTGGTAGAAGGTGTACGTGTTATTGCTCGCAAACGAGGAGCGGAACAGCGTGATCACGTCCAGCGGGTTATCGAGTAGCATACCAAGCGACAGGACGGATAGGCAAAGGACAGTAACGGTTTGGATCAGTGCACGGCCGAGCGGGTGGCGCGGATAGCGCATCCAGTCACCGCGCGAGAGGGCGAGCAGGGCCGTGAGCAACAGCGGCAAGGCCAGCAGTAACATTTCGGGTCGGGTGCGGTAAAATAAGACCGTCAGCGCGAGCATCAGCACAGCACAAAGGATCCTGGCGGGCGTGCGCGGCAGTCGGCGCAGAATGGGGCCCGTCACGTAGTCCTTTAAGTAGCGGTCAAACGAGAGCAGTAAACTGTAAAACACGCGATGCGGCAACAAGAGCGGTACCGTGCCGCTTTGTCCGCGCGGCGCGTGCATGCCCAGCATCTCCATCAGGCCGCGCGCCATGTCGGTCGTGCCCGATATGAACGTGTACAGGAGCAGATACGACATCACCAGGAGCAAAAGCAGGGCGAGGATCGGAAGTTGTCCCTTTGTGAAGAACAGCATCTCCCGAATGGCGCGGAGCAACACGGCCGCCACGGCCACGCGCTTGCAGAATCCCAGCATATAAAGCTGCGTGCCGCGTGCAAAGCGCGCGCGGTCGGGGGTGATGTGCTCGGTCACGTAAAGGAATTGCTTGTAGCGCAGAATGGGACCCGTGAGCATCACGGGGAAAAAGAGCAGATAGGAGATCACGGGGAGCGGACCCTCACGCTCGGGGGCGTCACCGCGGTAGCGGTCCACCGCCATGGATATGGCGGCGAGCGCGATCATGGTCAGACCCGTGGGATAAACGTAGGGGAAGGGCGCGTACTCGGCAAGCAGACGTGCCGCAAGCAGAGCACCCAGCGGTAGAGCCACGCCGATCGCACAGCGCAGGCGCGGTGCGCGGTCGGGCAGAGCGGCGATCACGCAAACAAGCGCCAGGAGCAAAAGGATCTGAAGCAGTGCCACGGGCTCACTGCGGTTGGCAAGCAGAAACCACGAGGCAGATATCAGCGTCAGCACCGCTTTTCTGTGACGAGCGGGGCAAAGAGGCAACAAGGGCAGTGACAGCGGTAAGAACAAAAACAGAAAAATGGGACTTGTCAACTGCATAACGGCGCCTCCTTTCGCATATAGATAATATTATTTTATCATAGAAATACGATTTTGGCAAGATATGCAGTGTAATTTGCGCGTGCGCGCGTTTGGTTGTCCTTGCTTTTTTACGAATCGTCCCAAATTTTTGCCGCGAATTGAAAAAAGGGTGAGAGTGTGATATACTATTCTTACATCTTGCCTTTGATCACGAAAGGAGTTTGTATATGAAAACGAGTCTTGTTATTATGGCGGCGGGCATCGGCTCGCGTTTCGGGGGTGGCATCAAGCAGTTGGAGCCCGTTGGTCCCAATGGCGAGATCATCATGGATTATTCCATTCACGATGCGCTGGAGGCGGGTTTTGACCGCGTGGTGTTCATCATTCGGCACGATCTTGAAAAGGATTTCCGCGAGGTGATCGGTGAGCGCATTGAAAAGATCTGCCCCGTGGCATACGCCTTTCAGGAAAAAGACGACCTGCCCGACGGCTTTACCTGCCCTGCGGAGCGTACCAAGCCCTGGGGTACGGGTCAGGCGGTACTGGCCTGTCGCGGTATTGTGAACGAGCCCTTCCTGATCATCAATGCCGACGACTATTACGGCAAGGAGGCGTTCCGCATCGCGCATGAGTTCCTCGTGCAAAACGAAGAGGCGAAGGGCAACTACTGTATGCCCGGCTTCATTCTCAAAAATACACTCAGTGACAACGGCGCGGTGACGCGCGGCATTTGCCGTGTCGATGAGCAAGCGTATCTGACCGAGGTTGCGGAAACGAGCGGAATCGTGAAGACCGCAAGCGGCGCGGCCGTGGAAAAGGACGGCACGCTCACCCCCGTGGATCCCGATGCCATCGTTTCGATGAATATGTGGGCAATGACCCCCGATTTTCTGGAAGTGCTCCACGAGGGATTCCCCAAGTTCCTCGCAAACGTGCCCGAGGGCAACGTGAAGGCGGAATATCTGTTGCCGCTGATCGTCGATGAACTGGTGCAAACGGGGCGTGCCACGGTCAAGGTCATTCCCTCGCACGATCGCTGGTTCGGCGTGACCTACCGCGAGGATAAGGTAAGCGTGATGGCGGCCTTTGAAGAACTGTACGCGCGCGGCGAGTACGACCGAAACGATCTGTATGCCAAGTAAAAAAAGAGTGCTTTACCCGTACCGTTGTGCGGGTAAAGCACTCTTTTTCTTTTTTTGTTGAAAACGCGCGGAATTTGTGTTATACTGGTAAAAAAGGAGGTGGGTATATGCTCTCGACCGTAATGAGTGCCGGTATTTGCGGTATCGACGGCTTTCTTGTCAGCGTAGAATGCGACGCGCGGGAGAATATGTCGACCTTTGAGATCGTGGGACTTCCCGATCTTGCCGTAAAGGAGGCCAAGGAGCGCGTGCGCACCGCGTCGCACAACAGCGGCTTTCGCTTTCCGTACAGCACCCTGACCGTCAATCTCGCTCCCGCAGACCGCAAAAAGGAGGGCTCTGGCTTTGACGTGGCGATCCTTTGCGGTATCCTGCATTGCAGCGGTGCGATCCGTCGCGGCGCAGATCTCTCTAAGGCCTGCTTTATCGGTGAGTTGTCGCTTTCGGGTGCACTTCGCCCTGTGCGCGGCGTGCTCTGTATGTGTGTGGCGGCCAAGGAGGCGGGATTGACGGAGATTTTCGTTCCCGCGGCCAACGCGCGAGAGGCCGCGGCCGTGGAGGGTGTCAACGTCTATCCCGTGAGGGATATGCGCGCGTTGGTGGCGCATCTGAATGGCGAGACGCGAATTGCGCCGCTCGAGCGCAGACAGTACGCCGCCGAAGAGACGGCGGGTGAAACCCTGCCCGATTTTGCGGACGTGCGCGGACAGGCCATGGCCAAACGCGCGATGGAGATCGCCGCGGCGGGTGGCCATAATATTCTGCTCATCGGCCCGCCCGGTACGGGCAAGTCGATGCTTGCCAAGCGCTTACCGGGCATTTTGCCGCCGCTTTCTTTCGATGAGGCGATCGAAACCACCAAGGTGCATTCCGTGGCGGGCACGCTGAACGAAACGGCGTCGTTGCTCACCGCACGCCCCTTCCGCGCGCCGCACCACACGATGTCGGCGGTGAGTCTGGTGGGTGGCGGTGCGCATCCCACCCCGGGCGAGGTGTCGCTGGCGCACAACGGCGTCTTGTTTCTGGACGAGCTTCCTGAGTTCCCCAAGACAGTGACGGATACGCTCCGCCAGCCTCTGGAGGATCGGCGCGTGACCATCACGCGTGCAAGCGGCCGCGTGACCTTCCCGTGCTCGTTTATGCTGGTGGGCGCGATGAATCCCTGCCGCTGTGGCTATTTCGGACACCCGACGCGCGAGTGTACCTGTTCACCGAATGACGTCAAGCGCTATGTATCGCGTATCAGCGGTCCATTGCTCGATCGCATTGATATCGAGGTGGAACTCCCCTCGCTCTCCTACGATGAACTGGCAGATAGCCGCCCAACGGGGGAGAGTTCGGCCGTGATCCGCGAGCGCGTGATGCGCGCCAGAGCGTTTGCCGCCACCCGCATGGCGGGTGAGCAGGGGATCTTCTGCAACGCACAGCTGGACGCGGCGGGTATTCGCAAGTATTGCATCGCCGACGAGGCCGCAATGAGCGTGCTGCGTGCGGCCTATGACCGTCTGGGACTGTCCGCGCGCGGCTATGATCGCGTGATGCGCCTGGCGCGCACGATTGCAGACCTTGCCGAGAGCGAGATCATCTGCGTCGAGCACGTGGCAGAGGCCATACAGCTGCGCAGTCTGGATCGTAAATACTGGAATTAAGAAAACCCGTCAAGGAACTTAGTGCCTTGACGGGTTGTTTTTTAGTTCATTTCCTTCAGGAAGGCGGCCGTGTAGCCATTTTCAGCGAGGAGCTTGGCGGGCTCCAGCACTCGTGCCTCGAAGTCGGCGAGGTAGCCGCGGTAGTCGGGGTAGAAATACTGCTCGTGGATCATGAACTCCACAAAGCCGCCGCGGTGGGGATCATTCATCGCGTCCTGCAGCACCTCCAGGGAGCGCTCCAGCGTGCCGGTGTTGGTCACGCGGTCGATGCGCGAGAAGATGACGTCCTCCTCGGTGTCTACCCAGAAGTCACGGTTGTAAACGTGCTCAACCAGCTCCTTCGTCGTGTGATAGGACACGCTGGGCACGCCCTTGCTGGTCAGCTGGAAGTAGCCGGCAAGTCTTGTGTGGCCGAGCTTGCGCATTGCGCGCAGGGCGTCGACGCTGGTTTCGCCCCAGTGCACTGTGGTCGCGTCACCCGAGAAGGTTTCTTCACCTGCAAAGCGCAGGATCTCGCGCTTCACGGCAAGGAAATCCTCGGTGATCTGCTCGCCCGTTGCAAACTTGTAGGGCTTGCTGGGGTATTCTGCCTTCGCGTGGAAGGAGAGCTTGAGCCAATCGGCGTTGGCGCGCCACTCATCCTTGAACTTGTCGGTCATCATCGACAGGTCAAAGTCCTCACGGGGCTCCGTGAAGCGAGAAGCGGCCTCGCGGTCGAATGCGTAGAAGATGTTCAGATGTACCTTTGCGCCGTACAGGTCGTGCGCTTTCTTGTAAACGGCCAGATAAGGGTTATCGAAGATCGAGGTGTACTTGTCCTTGTTATAGGTGATGTCCGCAAGGAACAGAATGTTATCGTCCGAGGAGATGCGGTACTTGCCGATGCTGTTCGGAATCATAAAGACAGATACTGTTGCACTCGTGCCGTCGGTGAGGTTCTTCGCCTCGATCTCGGTGCGGTAGCCCTTGGCCTTCACGGTCGCAACGTAGACGCCGTTCAGTTCGGTGGCCGCGACACCGCCGATGGTCACTTTACAACCGGGTGCGGAAGCAACCGTTGCGGTAAAGGCGACGCCGTTCTCGATGGCAACGCCATCACGCTCGTTGACGCATTCGCCGTCAATGGGGAAGAGAAAATGGGTGGGCGCGTTCGTGTTCAGATAATCTCTCATAATAGCACTCCTTGTAGTTCGTTTGCGTTATATTTCGAGCGTCATACCGTCGTATGCGATCTCTACGGGGAAGTGGAACGTGTCTGCCGTGCGGCGGATCACGTCAAGGGGGTTGCGATGCTCGGCAATGTGGTGGATCACCATACGCGCCGTGTCGCTTCCCGCCAGCACGTCGGCGACGTAGGGTTCGTCATAGTGCTGGTGTGCGGCCTCCATCACGACAAGATCGTGGTGTGCCGTGCGAATGATCTCGGGATAATCGGAAAGGTGGGAGCGCAGGTCGCCCGTGAATACCACGGATTTGCCCTCGGCGCTGATGTGGAAGGCGTACGAATGCTCCGTGTGCTCGGTGCGAATGGCCGTGACACGCACGGTGCCGTCGTCAAAGATCTTGCCTGCCTCATAGGGCGTGAAGGCCAGTCGGCCATAGAGTTCGCGCTTGCCGCGAACAAACTCCAGCATCGCGTGATAGGGCGTGAGTTCGGGCACGAACACGGGGAACCCCACGTCGAAAAAACGCTTAGCGCTGTTGAGCGTTGCGGTGAGCAACGGGAGTCCCGCGATGTGGTCGATGTGATTGTGCGTGACAAACAGTGCCGCGATATTCTCAAAAGCGAGGTCGTATCGCTGAAAGAGATCAACCAGCGGCGCGCCCGCATCAATGACGTAGTGTTTGCCGCCCACTGTGAGCACGGTGGAGGTGCAGTAACGGTTTTTTTCGGGTTTTCCGTGACTGGTGCCGAGGAAGGTCAGTTTCATATCGGACTCCTTTCCTGCTTGCTTGGTGATTTCGCGTTTATTATAACAAATAACGATGATATAAGTCAATAAAAACGGACAAAAAACAGTCTTTTTTATAGGAAGGGTGGCCGATAACTCGGTTGGCCGCGCGGACAGGGCACTGTGAACCTTGCGTGTTTGAGTCCCTCTTGCCTATCCGCATACGAGATCTGAAGCACTTTGCTCTTGCGCGGTCAACCGCGGTTGCGCAACCCCTTGGGGTAATAGTTTTTCAGTCGGCCGCCGACCGCCTTACCGCCGCCAAGCGGCGCATCCTCAAAGAGCACGGCGGCAAAGCCGTTTTTGTCCGCCAATTCGGGGGCGTCCAACTCTTCGCCGCGTAAATAGCGCGCTACACGCTCGTCCTCCCGCGTGAGCGAGAGAGTCAAGCGGTGATCCTTGCCGAATGCAGAAAAGAAATGGTGGTGCGGCGAAAGCCGCCCCTTCACGAGTGTGCCGATGCACACACCGGGTGCAAAAACACCCCTGGACGGTATCGGAATATCGGGTGCCAGGTATACATCATCACGCATTCGGACCAATCTCCCTGCGGGGCGATCCAAAAGGGTGGAATCGATGAAATCCCATACCGTTGCGGCCTCTTTCGCAGAAAGCGGCGTGCCCGCGACCTCGCGCGGTGCAATGGCGCGCGCCGTGCCGCACCGTTGCAGAAGTGCGAGAAACTGTCCCTCCCCCGGGGAGAGGTGCGGATAGAAGCGGCGGCAGAGGGAAAGATCGTGCTCGCAACCGTCAAAATTCACACCGTCCACAGTGCTTTTTTGCACGTCCTCAGTGACAGGCAGGAGCGTAAAGTCGGGGTGTTCGGTGAGGAAACGGTCGATATTCCGTTCGTTTTCCTCCAGGGAGAAGGTGCAAGTGGAGTAGAGCAATCGCCCGCCCTCGCGCACGCAAGCGGCGGCATTTTGGAGAATCTCCCACCCGCGCGCGGCGCACTGTGCCACGTTCTCGGGGCTCCATTCTTCGCCCGCTACCTCATATTTACGGAACATACCCTCGCCTGAGCAGGGCACGTCTGCCACGACCAGATCAAAATACGGGCCGTAAAAGTCGGCCAGTACGTCAGTGGAAAGGTTGGTGATCACGGCGTTCTTGACGCCCAGACGCTCGATGTTTCCCTGCAAAATTCTGCACCGTGCGGGCACATATTCGTTACTGACCAGTACACCGTCGGGCACAATCGCGGCGGCCAGTTGCGTGGATTTGCCACCCGGTGCGGCACAAAGATCCAACACACGCGCACCGCGCGCGGGCGCGGCGGCCGCCACTGCACTGATGGCAGAGGGATCCTGCATATAGAACATTCCCGCATGATGCGAGGGGAGTGCACCCACCTTGTCATCGGGGGCGTAATAGGCTTGCTCGCCAAAGGGCAGGGGCGTGACGTCAAAGGGAAGCAAGGGGAGCAGCGTGCCTGCATCGGTCTTGAGCGTATTGATGCGCAACGCACGCACCGCAGGCGCGTCCAACGCGGAGCGGAAGGCCTCAAAATCAAGGTGGGGCATGGATTTCATTCGTTCCAAAAAAGCGTTTGGTATCAAATTGCTCCCCTCCTTTGTACGTGTATATACAGATAGTATAACAAGCGCGGTCGCTTTTTGTCAACATCTTTTTCCCAAAAAGGGGTTGACACGTTTCTCACTTTGTGGTATAATAGCAAGGCAAGTGAAGCGGGACGCCCCCGCCCGGTACGCCGGAGTGGTGGAATTGGCAGACACCCGGGACTTAAAATCCCGTGGAGAGTGATCTCCGTGACGGTTCGACCCCGTTCTCCGGCACCAATTTTCATATCGCGGAGTAGAGCAGCCTGGTAGCTCGTCGGGCTCATAACCCGGAGGCCGTGTGGTTCAAATCCCACCTCCGCAACCAAAAAAGATTCCATAGTCGATACAATTTCGGCTATGGAATTTTGCTTTTTAGCCCTAAAACCACTGATTTTGATGGCTTTTAGGGCGTTTTTTCTTTTATAAACAAGAAATCCGCCACTCTCTGCCCCGTAGGGACTGAAGTGACGAATTTTGTATCGTTCAAGGGTTCAATCGTTCACAGAATAAGCATTGAAAAAGATGTCGAAATATGGTATAATTAAAATAATGGATAAGAGGAGGATGGCATATATGGCAGAAAATGATCTCATAAATGAAAATGTGCTGGTGGCATTTGTAGACACATCGGCTCTAGATCCTATGTACAATGACTATAGTAATATGGAGCATCAGTTCGCAGCCCTAAAAAAACATATTGACTCCCAAAAATTAATACTTTTAACACATGAAATTGCAATCCGAGAAATGGAGAATCACATAAGAGAGGAAGTCTCCAAACAATTGGAAAAACTGAGTGGAGTCCAAAGTTCCAAGGAACTGGTTCTTTTGAAATCTATCAAAAAATATGCTCCTCTGTTAGGAGCAGTAGATAAAGAAACGATTATTGCCGACTCCATAAAGGCTTTAAGGGCTCAACTTAAAAAAATAGGCATTCTAATATTAAAAACAGGCACAATCTCTGTAAAAAATCTTCTGGACGATTATTTTTCCGCAAGACCTCCTTTTGGCTCAAAAAGCAAAAAGTCAGAGTTTCCTGATGCCATTATGTTTCAATCTTTGATTAGAGCAATCGGCGAAGAACATAAAATTCATATCGTTGCCAAAGATGGGGACTGGGAAAATATATGTAAAACCAAACGAAATTTGGTTAAACATAAGAACCTTGCCGAATTGCTTGATTACATCAACAAAGACAATGTAGCATCGTCTTCGATAAAAACATATTTGACTTCTTCCGCTACCTCTACACTGATAGAATCTAAACTTCAAGAAATCATCAGCAGTGTGGATTTCAAAGTAGATGGATTGACATATGACCGCAAGGGACTTGTGGAAGGCTATCAATATGATGAAATTGAATATGTCGGTGCGGAGGGACTTGGATATAGCATCCATACAATAGAGGATATTGAGTGTTCAAGTGACCCTAATAATAACACAATAAAGGCAATCGTGACCATAGTTGGTTGGGCAAATGTTACTCTAAAATGTTCGTTTTTCAATGAAGGCAAGTCGCCATGGGACAGCGAAACCCATGAGTATCTTTGGAAGGTATATGAAACCGTGGAAGAAGTACATGAGTTTCTATTTCCCGTGCGCCTAACTATAACTGGCGATTGTAATCAACAATTAAACATTGAAAAGCATCAACTTGTGTTAACGGAGGAGCTTACACAACTGAATCATACCACTTTGATTGAGCGCAATTACATTACGGATTATGATGAATATGACCCTGGATTTCAAGTGGAAAAGATTTTTTCATGTCCCCACTGTGGTAATGATATAAAGGTCGATCTAATTAGTGATTCAACGGATTGCGTTGGTTCTTCGGAAAGACAGATGGGCATTGAACGAGAATACAACGTGGATGTTATTGGGTACTGTCCTCATTGTAATGGTGAATATCAAATTACAGGGACTATATGGGAATATCCAGAGAACTGTTGTAATTATGAGCAGGATATCAAAATAAGTAAAGCAGAGTAGTTTTCTAGAGAAAGGACGAATTATGAGTACACTCTATTTGTTGGGTAACGGTTTCGATATTGCTCACGGTATAAAAACACCATATTCTTCTTTTAGAAAATATTTGTCAGAACACCACGAAACCTTTTTGACAAGATTTGAAACAATGTACCACATTCAGCCATTGGACGATACGGAACCCTGGTATACAGAAGAGGCTCAAAAAAGGTGGGACGATAGGGTTTACAAAGATCTTTGGAAAAAATTCGAAGAAGATATGGGTAACCCGGATGTTGATGGAATGTATGATACGGCTCTGTCTTTGACAGACGGTATGCCATCAGAAGGAGTTATAGATACGCTAAATGAATATTGGTGTGATGAGTACGGTTTCTCATCGGATCTTCAAAAGCTGGTATTAGAGTGGTTGTTGAGTACGGTTGACACTTCAAAATGCAGTTGCCGTAAGAAAGCACTTCTCAATGCAAATTCTGACTTTTATATCAATTTTAATTACACAGATACTCTAGAGCGTGTATATGGAATAAAAAATGTCTTGCATATACATGGAGGAGTTCCTTCGTGTTCGGATATACCTCCAATTATGGGACACGGAAACAAATTTTTAATTCATAGCAATAAAGAGAGAGCGACACAGTTTTTTGAAGAAGGGATAGAATGGGCGTGTGCCATATATAGAGCAATTGCGAACTTTGCCGAATCAATATATAAAGATACCGATTTGATTATTGGTAGAAACGAACAATTCTTTTCGTCGTTAAAGAATGTAGATGAAATTGTAACTTTAGGTTTATCTTTTGGGGATGTAGATGTTCCGTATCTTCAAAGAATAATGTGCGAAATAAAACCACAAACTAAATGGTATGCATATTACTATACCCCCGAAGACAAAGAACGACTCAAAAGTGTATTTGGCATCTTGGGCATTACAAGAAATTATCAAGTGTATTTTTTGCATAGTGACAAATTTTGGGATAAATAAGCAAAGTCCCCGAACAGCATCGCATCCTGGTGCCATTCGGGGAGTTTTCTATTCTCTCTCAAAGCATAACCGTTATCTCCGTTCCGTCCTTCAGCGAATACACCAGGCGGTCATCGTTGTATACGGTTACGCGGTCGACCACAGAGTGCCACAGCTTTTCGTCAAATTCGATGGGCGGTGCTTCAAGTTCGGTGAGCTCGGAGAGCATACCGCCGATGGCAACCGACTCCGCTACCATTCGCTTGCGCCTTTCTGTGAGCCGTTTATGCTTTTCCTCCTCGGCTCGGAAGCGGTCTGTGAGGTCATTGTAACGGCGGCGGTATTCGTCCTCGGTGACCGATGCGGAGGCGTTCTGCATTACCGTTTGCCGTATCATTTCGGTCAGGAGATCCATCTCCCTCTCGGAGTCGGCAATGTCCTCGTCGATGAAATCGGTGTCCGTCAGCGTTTTCTGCACGTATCGAAGGGTGTCGAGGGTTGCCTTGCGGTCGGCAAAGTAGATGGCGAACATTTCAAGGAACTTCT
Organism: Eubacteriales bacterium; assembly: GCA_045532805.1. Lineage (GTDB taxonomy): Bacteria > Bacillota > Clostridia > Oscillospirales > CAG-272 > Firm-07. The sequence goes on along the minus strand of JAZSGQ010000043.1, from coordinate 5,941 downwards.
CTTTAATTTGCGGTTCGGTTAGGTGGGTGGTAGTGCATTTGACCTCATTATGGAACTTGTCGATGCATTGCCACACCAAACGGCGATATTTATCGGTGGAGTGCCAGGTGATGGGCGTATACCGCGCACCGCAATCACCGCAGAAGATCTTTGTGGAAAAGGACGAGTTGCTGAAGGTAGCCTTACCGCTGGCTTTGCGCCGTGCAAGCTCTATTTGAACTCTGTCCCATTCCTCCGGCTCGATAATGGCAGGGTGGCTTTCCTCCACATAATACTGCGGAACCTCGCCCTCATTGACCTTCATCTTCTTCTGAAGAAAGTCCACCGTATACCGCTTCTGCAAAAGTGCGGCACCCTTGTACTTTTCGTTAGTAAGAATGCTTTCCACCGTTCTCTTATGCCACACCGCCTTTTTCGCAGGCGTGGGGATTCCCTCACGGGTCAACTCTTTGGCGATGGCGGAGGCAGATTTACCGGAGATGAAATCGCTGTAAATGCGGAGGATGATTTCCGCCTCCTCGGAAACGATCTCGGGAGTGCCGTCCGCCCCTTTGCGATAACCGAGGAATTGCTTATACGGCAGCTTGACCTTGCCGTCCGAAAAGCTCTTTCGTTGCCCCCAGGTCACGTTCTCGGAAATGGAACGGCTTTCCTCCTGGGCGAGAGATGACATAATGGTGATAAGCAGTTCGCCCTTGCTGTCGAGGGTGAAGATGTTTTCCTTTTGGAAGAAGACCTCAACGCCTGCATCCTTGAGCTTTCGCACCGTGGTCAGCGTGTCAACCGTGTTTCTCGCAAAACGGCTGACCGACTTTGTGACGATCAGGTCAATTCTGCCGTTTAAGGCATCGGCTATCATGCGGTTGAAGCCTTCTCGGTTCTTATAGGAAAGTCCCGAAATACCCTCGTCGGTGTAGATCTCCACAAGCTCCCATTCGGGGTTGCTTTGTATGAACTGGGTGTAATAGTCCACCTGCGCCTCATAGGAGGTGAACTGTTCATCGCTGTCGGTGGATACACGGGCGTAGCCTGCCACCTTTCTTCTTCTCTTGGCATCCATCGGTGTACCCGTGTGCAGATTTCGTGTGGCGGGTATCACGGTTACGTTTTTTGCTTTAGGCATCTTTCTTCATCCTTTCTCTTGTTTTTCTGCCGACCTCGGCTCTCATCTCGTTCGTCCAGCTCTCGGAGCGTGAGCGGTCTTGCCAAACCTCACAGCACTCGCTGCCGTCTGCAAAGGTAAATGTCAATCGGTTGTTTTGCTCCACCAAGACGGCGGTTATTTGCCCTCTGTGGGCATTCTTTTCGGCAAGGGCAAGTAAGGTCGGCTCGGGGATCGCCTTGGAAGCACAAGCCTTCTTGCCGTAGGTGTTGTAGGTGGAGCATATCCAAACAGGACCCGTGGGAGTGGTCTTTCGGCGGTAGTGCTTTCCGCATACGGCGCAGGTCATAATTCCGCTGAATGGGTAGGTCTGCCGTGTATGCGGCTTGGTGTGCTTTTCGGCTCGTCTTGCGATCTCGGTTTGAACCGCTTCAAAGGTTGCAAGGTCGATAATGGCTTCGTGGGTATCGGTAGCGTGGTATTGCGGAAGTTCTCCTCGGTTGACCCTTGTAATCTTGGTGAGGTGGTTCTCACGGAACTTGGTCTGCAAGAGCAGATTACCCGTGTAGGTATAGTTGCGGAGTATCCGCATAATGGCACTCTTGTGCCAAGTAAAGCCTTGCTGCGTCAGCACTCCGCTCTCATTGAGGGATTTCATTATTGCCTCCACGCCTTTGCCCGAAAGGAAGTCGGCATATATACTTTTGACGATCACCGCTTCTTCCGGTACGATAACGTACTGTCCGTCTTTCAAGCGGTAGCCGAGCATCACGCCCTTCCAAGGCTTGCCCTCCTCAAAATTCTGCCGTATACGCCACTTTTGATTCTCGCTTGCCGAGAGGCTTTCCTCTTGGGCATAGGATGCGAGGATGGTCAGCATCAGCTCACCGTCTGCGGTCATCGTATCAATGTTCTGCTCCTCAAAATACACGCTGATGCCCATATTCTTCAGCTCTCGCACGGTTTCAAGCAGGGTGACCGTGTTCCTGGCAAAGCGGCTGACCGACTTGGTAATGACGTGGTCTATCTTACCGCCACGGCAATCGGCAAGCAACCGTTGAAAGTTCTCACGGCTGTCCTTGGTGCCCGTCTTTGCTTCATCGGTGTAAACGCCCACGTATTCCCAACCGGGATGATGGCGGATGTAGGTGCTGTAATAATCGACCTGGGCGGAAAGCGAGTGAAGCATTGCCTCCTTTCCGCTGGATACCCTGGCATACGCTGCGACCCTTTCGGGGCGTGGTATGGAGGGCGTGAATCGTACTTGTTCTATGGTTCTCATAGTTCCTCCTTGTATAGATTTGGGTATGTATATATATCACTCTAAAGCCCCGAAAAGTCAAGCGGTATCAGCGATAAATACTGTTAACTTTTATGTTGTGACGGAAGGCGATAAGGCGTTTGGAACGCTCATAGGACTCCTCCGAAATCCCACCCTTCTTGAAGAGATTTTCCATCAAGGCAAGGGCGGTCCGGTAACGGATGATGCGGAGGTTGTCCGCTTCAAGCGCCTCTTTTGAAATAGCATTCACGGGAGCAGTATTTGCGTGTGTCAGTTGCATAGCTTGTAAACTCCTTTCCGCAGTACTTGCAAACGAAAGTGTGGTATGCTTTTTTGTTGACCGCATCGCGGTGGCTGTTCCACCAGGTCATACGGCATTTGTCCGAGCAGAAGAGTTTAGCCTTTCTGCCGGGCGGCTGATATATGGGTTTGTTGCAGTTTTTGCAGCGATGGTCATCGTTTTCGATGGGATGACGGCGCATATAAGAACGCACCGTATTGAGCGAAATTTGAAGCGTTTTTGCAATTTCCGAAGCCTTTTTGCCTTGTTTTCGGAGCATATCGAGACGCTCGATTTCCTGCTTTTTCATAGAAAAACCTCCTTTGTTTGTTTTTGGGCATATTCCCCCTTTGTTTTTTGCTTTTTATGCGTGAGAGCCCTCGCCCGCTGTACACAAGGAAAGGCGTAGAGATTTGAATCCCCCCTCCCCTCTGTGACAGAACGGACAGAAGGGACAATCAGGCAGAGCCGTCAAGTAGACAGGGATTGGTGAGATAAATCTCAGACGGCTTTCTGCCAACGCCGTTGTAAGGCTCGATAGGCTTGGGAGCAATGTAACCATACTCACACAAGCGGTTGAGGACGGGCTGTAAAGACTCTGCCGTCTTAAATCTGCGGCAAGCACGCATGGCATCTCTGCGAGAGAATTCGGTAAGTCCGTCACGCTTGATGGCGGAGAGAAGGTACTCGCATTGCTTGTTGACGGGGTCTGCACCCATCAAGGAATATGCTGCTTTGGCGTGTTCAAGGAAGTATTCTCCGATGGCAATGGCGGAGCGCATCGTGTCAACACTCACCTCGGTGGAGTGGAACACACCGTGATGCTCCGTGAAGTGCAGAAGTCCTGCAATACGAAGAACCGCTCCCACGTATTTACCTGCCCAATCCACAATGTCGGAAAGCTCACTGCCGAGGCTCTTTTCGGTCTTGTCGAACAGTTCTTTCAGGACGCCGTAGGCTTCCTTGGAAAGCTCAATGTCCATCAGTTCTCCGTCGGCATCAAGGAGATCCGTGATAAGCTCCGAATAGGCTTTCTTCGTGGCTTCGGGAATGGGGCGCGTGTCAAATGCACGTCTGCCCACGGGAGACTTCGGCATCGCATAAAGGAATCGTGCCGTAAGACCTCTGCCGCGGAAGGTGCTGTTGCTCATCATACCGTTAAGCACCTCGGGTTGTACGGCAAGAAGCATTGTAAGTGCCGGATGTAGGATCGTCTCGCTGGGTCTGCCGATACGGTCAACACGAATGCTGTCACCGCTGTGTCCTTTGAGAATGGTGTCGATATTAACGGTGGAGGTGTAAAGTCCTTTGAGGATATCGAAGATGCCGCCCTCGGGAGAAACGATGGCTGCACGGCTGTTATTCTCCGCCAGCACGGAGGCAAGCTTTTCGGCGGTAACGTCATCGGCAAAGAGCTTGAGCGGTTTCACCTCCTTGAAGGTTGCCAGCTCCTCGGCTTTTTTCTTGAGTTCCTCTCGGTCAGCCTTGCCCTTTGCGACCTTGTCCTCGATGGATTTCTTCTCCCTCTCAAGAACAGAACGGAGCATTTCGCTCTCATAAATGGAGGCGCTTCGCTCCTCGTTCGCCTTACGCTCATAGTCCTCCAAAGGGAAAGTCATAAGGGTCATTACAGCCGATTTTCGTTCGGCGGGAGGAGCGATGATAACTACGAACAGGTTAAGAGGTTCTGCCCAATCCCTCTTGCCGGAGATGGAGAATTTACCTTGTGCGCAGATGGCAACAACGGCAAGAGATGCGGCGGCTGCCATATCAGGGGAGGTTTGTGTGGTTTCGGCAACAGCGCTGACATACTCCCGAAGCACACGGGGCAACACCTCTACCGGGAAGGTCGGGAGTTTGTACTCGTCAAATGGAATCGGCGTTTCCCACACGGCGGGAGCGTTGTAGATGTCTGGAGGTATGTAGCCTTCGGAACTTACAACCTTGTCATTGTAAAAGCGTTTTGCGCTCATCCAAATGGAACGAAGCTCCTTTTTATCAAGGGTGGGTACGCATCTCTCTGACTCGGTTAAATAGGCGTTTCTTGCCTCCTCGGTGTCTCCGTATCGCTTGAGGAGACGAACGGCTATCAGGTGCATCGCTTTGTTGCGACCGCCTTCGTGGATGATGTCGGCTTCATTATAAAATTCCTCAAAAGACATCTCTGCATCCATTTCGGTGCGGATGGCTTCATATTTGTCCATAAAGGCGTTCAAGGTCATTTCACCATAATGGAAGCTCACCTTCGGGTCTGCCGTGCCAAAGAAGAACCTGGCAGCATCGAGAGCCTTGTCATCAAAGTACGGGAAGAAATCCTGTACACGCTGTTTTAAGGCGGTATACTCATTGGCGTCGGTTATCTCATCAATGAGAAAAAGAATGTGGAAACGAGGACGGGCAGAACGTTCACCTTTCTGCTTCATATGATTACGGCTGTAGTGGATGATATAGCAAACGCCCTCAAAGACGGTAGCAATATCCTCCTCGGTGATCCATTCGCTCGGCTCGTCCGAATGATCATTGTCGCAATCAAAAGGGATGACGTTGGAGCGGATAAAATTATCGTTAGAACGATAGTTGCCTTTGTACTCCGCAAAGACGGTGTCACGGGAGAAGGCTTTTCTTGCAATCTCCTCATCGGTCAAATTGACCTTGGTGGGGTAGAGACAGTTTGTTGCATTGCCTGTGCACTTGGCTGCGTAAACGGTCATAGTTTTGTTTTCTTGCATTTTGAATGCTCCTTTCGGTAATGTGTTGATGGTTGGCGATAGTTGCGGTTAAAACGTTGATGTTAGGCGTTCATACGGCATCAGCTCCTTTTTGGTGCTTAAAAACACAAATTTACAATTTGCACTTGTATTTGCCCGTATTATACGCTATAATGTTTCCAAATGATATTTTCTATCGGTAATGATTGAAGTTTACAAAAATCCTAACGGTAAGAAACGAGGTATATATGAGAGATTTGGCAATGCACGACCTTGGAAGCTTAAATGAAAACAAAAAAATCACGGCAAAGTTCACCAAATATGAGGTGATGCACCGTGATAATGAAACTATTATAATTGCGGTATTAGATAAAGACGAGTTGCCGCAATGGCAAGTGGGATATGGCGTTAACGGTCAGGATCTTTTATTATCCTTGTGTAACCTATATCAGAAAATTGAAAATGTAGATGATTGGGAGGCTTGCCACCATATTATCGAGTGGTGTAAGAAAAATACTTTCCCTTATTACGATGACGGTAGTGAAGTAAGACAGTATGACTTTAACGAA
>JAZSGQ010000035.1:0-9749 GCA_045532805.1 Eubacteriales bacterium | reverse complement strand
GCTGTTATCCGTCGGATAACAGCCCTTTTTCAGCAAGAAAAGCCCGTGGCAATCGCCACGGGCTTTTCTTATGTATCCATTAGTCGCGCTGTGCCTTGGAGCGGAACAGATTCATGATCTGGTCAAAATCATCCACGTCGGCGGCTGCCTCGGGTGCCTTCTTCTCCACGGGAGTGACAACGGGTGCCTCCACCACGGGCTCTGCTACGGGAGCAACGGGAGTCTCAACTGCGGCGGGTGCCTGCTTTACGGGCTCTGCCACGGGAGCATCGAACTCATCTGCCTCGTTCTCAAAACCGGTTGCGATGATGGTGATGCGCATCTCGTCCTCGAGCTTGTCGTCGAATGCAAGACCCCAGATAACGTTGGCATCGGGATGTGCCTCCTTGGAGATCATCGAAGATGCAAGATCCACGTCCTCCAGGCCCACGTCGTGAGAAGCGGTGATGCTGATCAGAATACCGCGTGCGCCGTGAATCGAGGTCTCAAGCAGGGGGCTGGAAATGGCTGCCTTTGCGGCCAGTTCTGCCTTGTCGGTACCCGTTGCACCGCCCACGCCCATGTGTGCGTAGCCGGCATTCTTCATCACGGAGGTGACGTCTGCAAAGTCCAGGTTGATGAAACCGGGAACGTTGATCAATTCGGAAATGCTCTGCACGCCACGACGCAGAACGTCATCGGCAATCTCAAAGGCGTTGCCGAGCGTGATGCGCGTGTCGGAAACCTCCTTGAGTTTCTCGTTGGGAATGATCACAAGGGAGTCCACGTACTGACGGAGCTCCTTGATACCCTTCTCTGCCTGGTCCATACGGCGCTTGCCCTCAAAGCCGAAGGGCTTGGTGACGATACCGATGGTCAGAATGCCCATCTCGTGTGCAACACGTGCGACAACGGGAGCAGCGCCTGTGCCCGTGCCACCGCCCATACCTGCGGTCACGAATACCATATCGGCGCCCGTGAGCACCTCCTTGATGGCGTCCAGAGATTCCTCGGCGGCACGCGTGCCAACCTCGGGGTTTGCACCTGCGCCGAAGCCACGGGTGATCTTCTCACCGATCACCATCTGCGTAGTTGCCTCGGACTTACGGAGTGCCTGGCGGTCGGTATTAACGGAAACGAACTCCACACCGCGAATGTTAGCGGCGATCATACGGTTCACGGCATTGTTGCCGCCACCGCCGACACCGATCACTCGAATTGCTACGCCGCTCTCAAATCTATTATCCGGCTCAAACATCATCATTATATTCTCCTCTCTTTTAAGCACGCTCCGCAAGAGCATACTTACGATTATATTCTATCTATTATATTCTAATATACTTTTTTTATTTTTGCAAGATGTTTTTTGAAATTTTTTTCAAAAAAACGCCCTTTTTTCGAAAAGTTTTTGATTTTTCAAAAAAAGGGCTACTTTTCACCCCGTTATTTGCCCTTTTTGCGGCACAGCGCGCAAATATCTTCGTAAATCACGTCGTTGACGCGGGGGTGGGAGAACGCCGAGATCGCACGGGAAAGTGCCTGTCTTTTTTCACCGTTTTCCAACAGTTCCGCCACGGTTTTTGTGAGTTGTTTCCCCGTGGATTCCGACTCCTCAATCAGGATCGCGGCGCCGCGACGAGAGAGCGCATCGGCGTTGTGATATTGATGATTTCCCGTTACGTTGGGAGACGGAATCAAAACAGCGGGGCGCGCGAGCGCCGACAGTTCGCTGATACTGGCCGCGCCCGCGCGGCAGATCACCACGTGAGCGGCCGACATATACGCCGACATCGGCGTGAGGAACGGCACGACTTTGAGATTTTCCGCGCGGTCAAGACCGCGTGCCTTGAATTCCTCGCAAAACGCCCCGTACTCGCGCTCCCCCGTTGCGTGCAGGTGATACACGTCGGGGCGGTCGCGCTCTGCCTCCATTAGCGTGAGCACCGCGCGATTGAGTTCTCTTGCGCCAAGACTTCCGCCAAAAGAAAGCACCATATACTGCCTGCCCTTTGGCAACGGCACAGGGCGCGGCGCGGCATAATCGCGCGGCAGTGGCAATCCCACCGTCATCACGCGTGTCCCCTTTGGCAACGCCTCTCCCGCCCGTTCAAAATTCAGCCACACGCGATCCAGATCCCGTGCAAGACGCCGCACGGTAAGCCCCGGTATGGCATTGGATTCGTGTACGGCGGCGGGAATGCCGCGCTTCACGGCGGCACGCAGTGCGGGATAAGAGGCATAACCGCCCGTACCGATCACGATATCGGGCGAAAAATCGTCCAGAATCCGTGCGGCCTCACCGACCGCGCGCATCGCAAGATACAGTGCCCGCGCATTGGCAAGGGTGAGTTTGCGTGAGAGTCCCACGATCTGTAACCCTTTGATGGGATAGCCCGCACGGCGCACCATTCGCTCCTCCATACCGCCAAGGGCGCCGAGAAAACGGATCTTGGCATCGGGCTCCCTTTTTTGAATGATATCCGCAATCGCGATGGCGGGCGTGATATGCCCTCCCGTGCCACCGCATCCGATCATAACCTTCATCATCTTTTCTGCATACTGTAAGCCGAAACCGACAGTACGATCCCCATTTCAAAAATTTGCATCGCAAGGAAGGTGCCGCCCGAGCTGAAAAACGGCAAGGAAACGCCCGTATTTGGCATGGAATTCGTCACCACGGCGACGTTGAGCGCGGCTTGCAAGGCAAGTTTGAGCGAGATCCCGTACACCGCAAGCGAGGAAAACCTGTCAGGGGCACGTGCGGCAATACGGAAGCCGCGCACCACCAAAAGCGCGAACAAGAGGATCACGAAAAACGCGCCGATGAAGCCGAGTTCCTCACAGATCACCGTAAAGATAAAGTCGTTTTGCGGTTGCGACACGTAGCCGTGCTTCTGTCTTCCCTGCCCAAACCCAAGCCCGAAAAAGCCGCCCGAACCGATCGCATACAGTCCCTGCAACGTTTGCCAGGCAGAGCCGAGCGGGTCCACCTCCTCGATATGTAGCCACGTATCCACGCGCACCTGCGCATAGGAGGAGACCAGCACAAGCAACGAGCCAGCCACCGCGACAAGCGCCGCCATAAACCCCAGATACCGCAATCGCGTGCCGCCGAGGAACATCATACCGACACCGATCATTGCGATAATGAGAAGTCCCGAAATGTGCTTTTCCGCCGCGACCAGTACGCACACGGCCGCGATCAGTGCCCCCGGCAAGAGCACGCCGTAGCGAAGACTCCCGCCCCGTTTTTTTGTGCTGATGACCTCGGATTCGTGCTTGGACAGCACCAACGCGAGCACCAGCACCAGTGCAAGTTTGGCGATCTCGGAGGGTTGCACGGTCACAGGACCGAGCACGATCCATCGCTGTGCGCCGCCACCCACCGTGCCGATGAGTAGCACGAGCACCAAAAGGAAAAGCGACGCCACGTAAAGACACACGCCAAACAACCGCCAAAAGGCGGGTTTTGCCATCAGGACAAAGGGTGTGGTGGCAAGGATCGCAAGCCCCGCAAAAGCAAGGTAGCGCTTGAAAAAATACGCGCTGTCCCCATAGAACTGCTCGCCGTACACGGAACTTGCGCTAAAGGACATCGCGGCACCAAATACGAGCATCGCGATCACGAGCAACAGATACGGAACGTCGGGCGGACGGCGGCGCTTCCCTTCCTGCCGCACGGAAGTGAAAAACAACTGTTTCACAGATGCCATTTTCACCTCCCCAGAAGTGCGATCAGCAAAAAGATTGCGCCGCACGCCGAGAACGCGGCCACCACGCGCCACTCGCTCCAACCCTTTTTCTCAAAATGGTGATGCAACGGGGTCATCAAAAAGAGTCGCTTGCCGCGCGTACACTTGAAATAGCCCACCTGTAAGATCACCGAGAACGCCTCTGCTACAAACACGCCGCACGCGATGAGCACCGAGAGCGGCGAGGGGGAAAGAATGCCGTAACCGCCCACCATAGCACCAAGGAACAAGGAGCCCGTGTCCCCCATGAACACCTTGGCAGGGTGCTTATTAAAGCATAGGAACCCAAGCACCACACCAAGCAACAAAGCGCCCGTGACAAAGGAGTCCGAGTCCTCCCCTATATATCCCAAAAGAAGCGGATATACGGCAAACACGGCACAGCACGAGGACAAAAGACCGTCCACGCCATCGGTGAGATTGAGGGCATTGACGAGGCCCGTGAGGTACAGGATCGCGAGCGGATAATACCACACGCCAAGTTCCAGCATCACGCCAAAAAATGGGATCGGAACAGCCGTACGGATCCCGAACATCGCACGTACGGCAAGCAAAAAGGCAACGCAGACAAGCGCCTGCAACGCATATTTTTGCAGAGCCGTGAGCCCTTTATTTTGCTTTTGTTTCAGTTTTTTCCAGTCGTCCAAAAGACCGATGAGCGCACAGGAAAGCGCGAATCCAAACAGCAACAATGGCGCGCGCATCGCACGGGCGCCGCGCACCGCCGCAAGAACACCGAGCGACACCGCCGAGGCGGCAATAAAGCCAAGGCCGCCAAGCGTGGGCGTGCCCGCCTTGACCGAGTGCCACGAAGGGCCGATCTGAAGGATCGGTTGACCCGCGCGGCGGCGGTGAAGCCAAGGAATAAGGCGCATTTCAAACGCTACCGTAAGGCAGAATACGGCCGCCAGTAACAAGATCCCCTGCAAGAGCATTTCACTTCTCATAATTTCCTCCCGACCTCCCTTGCCACGTCACCGAGCGCGACGCCGTGAGAGGCCTTGAACAGTATGACGGCGCGCGGCGGCAACTGACGGCAAATATCCCGTACCATCTCCTCGCGCTCCTCCTCACGGTAACAGTGCACGCATTCCTCGGGCATACCGTGGCGTAGCGCACCGCTCGCGATCTGTGCGGCGTGGCTACCGTACGTAAACAGTGAAAAAAGCGAGGAACGCGCGGCACAAGCCCCCACCGCATCGTGCAAAAGGGGGGCGTAGACACCAAGTTCATACATATCGCCAAGCACCGCCACCGCAGGGCGCTCCCCCGCCAAAAGACACAACGTTTCAAGCGCGTTCACCACCGACTCGGGCGAGGCGTTGTAGGTATCGTCCAGTAACAGATAGTCTCCCACGCAAACACGCCGCATACGCGGCGTCCGCGCGCCCGCACGGAGAAGCCCCTCGCGGATCTCCTCATCGGTGCGTCCTTCCAACACGCCCACGGCACCCGCCAGTGACAGGACCGACAGACCGATCCTTCCTGGCACGGGCCAATACAGGTCACGGATATGCCGCTTTGCCGCATCAAGCGTACAGCGCGTGCCGTCTGCCACCGTTACAACGTCCGCGATTCTGACGTCAGTATCACGCCCCGTCCCCACGCGCCACACCTCACACAACGGCACGCGCGAGGGCGGCGCGGGCAATTCCGCGGGTAATATCAGCGTTCCCCGCTCGCCAAGCGCGTATGCCAGTTCCATTTTTTCTTGCAGGATTGTGGCAAGATCTCCGAAATGACCGATGTGTGCACTGCCGACGTTGGTGATGACCGCCACGTCGGGTGAGAGTGCCGCGGCCATTTTGCGCATTTCTCCCACGCGGTTGATGCCAAGTTCCAGCACCCAGTGATCGGCCTTCCCGAAAGAGAGCACCGACAGTGGCATACCCACCGTGCTGTTATAATTCCCTTCACTGCACGGCACGCCGCCAAGCACGGCGCCGATCGCCTCTTTTACGGTCGTTTTCCCCGCACTCCCCGTCACGCCGATCACGCGCGCACCCGCCGTCTTTCGATGCTGTGCGGCAGCCTGAAACAGCCCTTCCTCGGGCGAGGGGCACGTCAAACGGTAATACGATCCCTCAGGCAACGTCGCGCCCTGTGGCGCGAGAATGGCCATAGCACCCGCACGAAGGGCTTGCGGCACAAAGGTCACGCCGTTTGTATGCGCACCCTCCAAGCACAAAAAGAGATCCCCTTGCTTAATCTCGTCCGAATGAGTGGCCACACCAAGGATCTCGCCCGTGGGCGCGCCGACGGGCGAGAGGTCGGCCTTGAACAGTGCCGCAAGGCGTGCGGGGTCCCTGCATTCAATCGGTAGCGTGATCCGCACGGTTCTCCCCCGCCGCCCGCTCGGCCAGTGCCGCTTTGACGATCTCTCTTTCGGAAAATGGCAAGCGCTCGTTTCGGCGGATCTCATATTCCTCGTGTGCCTTGCCCGCGAGCAATATCACGTCACCGTGTCGCGCGTTTTGGATCGCATAGCGGATCGCGGCCTCTCGCTCCCTGATCACCGTAAAAGGGCGCTCCTTATCCACGCCGCGCAAAATATCCGCAAGGATCGCATCAGGATCCTCGCTCCGCGCGTTGTCCGAGGTCAGGATCAAAAAGTCGGCAAGGCGGGTGCCGATCCGCCCCATTTCCCGCCGCTTGGAGCGATCCCTGTCACCCCCGCATCCGAACAGTAAAACGATGCGCTCCTCTCCCGTGGCAAAGCCGCGCACCGTTTGTAACAGTTTTTCCAGTGCATCGGGCGTGTGCGCGTAATCCACGAAAACCGTGATATCCACTCCTGGCGGCGAGATGCGCTCCATTCTGCCGCGCACGCCCCCAAAGGTCGCAAGCGCGTGCGAGATGCGCTCACCCGCTACGCCGAGCGAGCGCGCCGTGGCGGCGGCAAGCGCGGCATTTTCCACGGAAAAATCCCCCGGAACGGGCAAGATCAGGGGGAGTTTCTCCTCCCCGTGGTAAAGCGTAAAGGAAACGCCCTTACTGCCAAGTTTCATCACGTTTCGCACAGTGCGTTGCGAAATCTCAAGGAAGGGACAGTCAAGGCCCTCACAAAGCCGCTTGCCGTAAGGGGTAAATAAGGACACGATCGCCTCTTCGCAGTGCTCGAATAACCGCTTTTTTTCCATAAAATAGGATTCCATATCCCCGTGCAGATCCAGATGATCTGCCGTGAGATTGGTGAACACGGCACGCGCGAAAAAGAGCGGTGCGGTCTTTTGAAAACAAAGCGCGTGCGACGTCACCTCCATAATGATATAGGATACCCCGCGACGGCGCATTTCATCGAACAGCAAATACAGTTCCGCAGGGTCGGGCGTGGTCATATTCGCCAGTCGGTGCGGACGCCCGACCGTGAGTACCTCGTCGTTACACCGACATTCTATCGTGCCGATCAACCCCACGGAATATCCAACCTCACGCAGAATATGAAACAGCATCGTGGCGGTGGAAGTCTTTCCGTTGGTACCCGTGATACCGATGAGCGTAATGTCGCGCGTGGGGTGTCCGTACCACGCATCAAAAAGCCGTGCAAGCGCCTCGCGTGCGTTTGCGACTCTCATCGTGTTTCTCCCCTCCAAGGGGCGCTCGGCAATCACGAAAGCGGCACCCTTTGAGAGCGCCTCGCTCACAAAGGCGGTGGCATCACACCGCAAACCGCACAGCGCTACGAACACTTCGCCGTGACGCACGGTACGGGAATCCGAGGAGATCCCCGTGATCTCCCGTTCCCACATACGCTCACACTCAGGCAGAGGCAATCCCGCCTCCTGTAATAACTCCTTTAGTTTCACGCTTGCCTCCTCATTCCACGATCTCGTCATACGGGAAGCGCAACACGATCACCGTGCCGCGCGCAACACGCTCTCCTGCGGCGGGGTATTGCGCCGCAACCGTCTTATTGCTCGTCAGATAGTCCCCTGCACCCTCAATCCGTATATTGAACCCTGCGTCAACAAGGATCCGATTTGCCTCCTCGGCCGTAAGTCCGACGAGTTGCGGCACCGTCAACACCGTTTCGGTGCTCTCCCCCATCGTCAGTACGAGCCGTGCACCCTTACGGCGTACCGTTGTGCCCGCCGCGGGCTGTTGTGCCGTGATGATCTGTGCCTCTCCCTCAAACACCAGTTCCACACCCGTATCGGACAAGAGTGCGACGGCTTCCTCACGGTCAAGGCCTACGCAATCGGGCACGCGCAACGTCGCATTCTCCTCTTCTGCGTCGGTATACACGGCCTGGACGCCAAGATACGGCAAAATTGCCTCAAGGACGTTTGCCACGTAGGGCGCGGCCACCACACTTCCGTATTTGCTCCCCTCGGTGGGCTCATCGACCACGATGATCACCGCCACCTCGGGCGCATCTGCGGGGGCAAAGGCCACACAAGAGCCGATACGGGCGTTTGCATCGTCACCGATCTTCTCAGACGTACCCGTTTTAGCGGCCACCCGATACCCCGCCACGTAGGCGTTCTTGGCGCCGCCGTCACCCGCTACGCCACCAGCCAGGATCTCTGAAACGGTTTTAGCCGTTTCCTCGCTGATGACCTCGCGGCGCACATCCACCTCGTGCTGATACACCGTGTTGCCCTTGGCATCGGTCATACTCTCCACCAGATACGGTGTGAGGAGTTTTCCGCCGTTTGCTACGGCGGCCACGGCGGTGATCATTTGTAACACGGACACCTTGAAATTCTGACCGAAGGACGCGGTGGCAAGATCCAATTCGGTAAAGGCAGAGGCGGCGTGGAAGATCGAATTGCCCTCACCCGGTAGATCGATCCCTGTTTTTTCCAGAAGGCCGAAGGCCTTGACGTACTCGTAAAACGTATCGCAACCAAGCCGCGCGGCAATCGTCATCATAACAGGATTGCAGGAATTTTGCAGTCCTTCCGCAAAGGTGAGACTGCCGTGTCCACCCTTTTTGTGACAGCGAATGGTGCGGTCTGCCACGTGCAAGGAGCCAGAACAGAAAAAACGCTCGTTCAGGTCTATGACCGCGTCTTCCTCCAAAACAGCGGAGCAAGTGAGTGTTTTGAAGGTGGAACCCGGCATATAGATCTCAGTTGCGGCCTTGTTCGACCAGGTTTCAAGTAATAAACGGTTCTTGGCCGCCGCATATTCCGCAGTACCCTCCCCGTAGCCAAGGAGCGCAAGTGTCGCAAGCGATGCCTCATTTAGTTCAAAAGGCTCGTTGAGGTCAAAAGAGGGCGCTGTTGCCATACCGAGAATGGCGCCCGTATTCACGTCCATCACGATGCCGCATACACGGTTAACGGCTCCCGCCTCGATCATCGCCGCCTCCAGTTGTTCTTCCAGTGCGGCTTGGACGAAGGCGTCCAGCGTTGTATGCACGGTTGCGCCGTTCACGGCGGGCACGTAGGCCTCATAGGCGTTCGGCAGTTCGTTTCCCGTGGAATCACGCGCCGTGATATAGGAGCCGTTCGTGCCCGAAAGCGCGCTGTTATACTGTAATTCAAGCCCATAGAGCCCCTGCCCGTCACTGCCCGTGAAGCCCAGTACGTGCGCAGCCAGTGAGGCGTAGGGGTAATAGCGCTCGGTGATCGCCTCCACGGTCACCATTTCATAAAGTTCATACCGCCCGATAAAGGAAAGCAAGCGCGTAGCGGTGTCTGCATCCACGGAGCGCGCAACGGTCCGTTCCAGTTCCGTTTTGTGTGCGATATGCTCCCGCGCCTTCTCTATGTTCAACCCCTCGATCGCGTCGGAAAGCCCCAGCGCGATCAGTTCCGCCGTCTCCTCGGCCTTCTCGGCGCGCGCGATCACGTTCGGAAAGATCGATACGCGGTACGCCGTGCGATTGGAGGCCAACGTGCGCCCCACGCGATCCGTGATCTCGCCCCGTGCGGCACGCACGGGAGATTCCGTGGTCAACTGGTCCAGTACTTTTTGCTGATAGCGCTCAAAATCGAACACCTGGATCGCCAGAATACGCACAAGAAGCATCGAAAATGCAAGCAGTAGCGCCACGCCCAGCACCAGCGC
>JAZSGQ010000028.1:0-19878 GCA_045532805.1 Eubacteriales bacterium | reverse complement strand
CTGGACGCCGACTTTGTGCGCGGCGTGGCCGCGATCTGCGCGCGCGAGGACATCGTGTTTATGGTGGACGAGGTGCAGACGGGTAACGGACGCACGGGCGAACTGTATGCGTATATGCACTACGGCGTGACGCCCGACGTGGTGACCACGGCCAAGGGACTTGGCGGCGGTCTGCCGATCGGCGCGTGTATGCTGGGCGAGAAGGTCGAAAACGTACTCGGACACGGCGACCACGGCTCCACCTTTGGCGGCAACCCCGTGGCGTGCGCGGGTGCTGTCAGCATTCTCTCGCGTATCGATGAGGCGCTGCTTGCCGAGGTGAAGGAAAAGAGCGACCACGTGAGAAAGGCGCTCACGGGCGCCAAGGGCGTGAAGAGCGTGAGCGGTATGGGATTGATGATCGGCGTGGAGTGCGAGCGTCCTGCCGCCGAGGTGGTGCGCGCCTGCATGGAAAAGGGTGTGCTGTGCCTCACGGCAAAGAGCAAGGTGCGACTGCTCCCCGCGCTCAATATCCCCCGTGACGTACTGAAAAACGCAATGGAAATCATCTGCTCGGTGCTGGCCGAGGAAAAGGAGAACGTATGAACCTGAAGGGAAAGAATTTTTTGAAGTTGCTGGATTTCACCCCCGATGAGATCGAGGGGCTGATCGCGCTTGCGGCAGACCTCAAGGCAAAGAAAAAGGCGGGTGTACCCCACCGACTTTGCGAGGGAAAAAATATTGCGCTGATCTTTGAAAAGACGAGCACGCGCACCCGTTGCGCCTTTGAGGTGGCGGCGGCGGATCTCGGTATGCACCCCGTGTATCTTGATCCGAACGGCTCACAGATCGGCAAGAAGGAAAGCATTCCCGACACGGCGCGCGTACTGGGCCGTATGTTTGACGGCATCGAGTACCGCGGCTTTGGTCAGGAGATCGTGGAGGAACTGGCGGCCTTTGCGGGCGTGCCCGTTTGGAACGGGCTTACCAACGAGTTCCACCCCACCCAGATTCTGGCCGATTTCCTCACCATCAAGGAGCATTTTGGCGAGCTCGCGGGCAAGAAACTCGTGTATATGGGCGATGCGCGCTATAATATGGGCAACTCGCTGATGGTGGGTTGCGCCAAGATGGGCATGCACTTTGTGGCGTGTGCCCCCAAGGAATATTTCCCCGACCAGGCACTGATCGACGAGTGTGTGGCGGTTGCCGCCAAGACGGGTGCGATTTTGGAGTTTATTGAGGACCCCGTAGTGGCCACCAAGGGCGCGCACGTGATCTACACCGACGTATGGGTGTCGATGGGTGAGCCTGCCGAGGTGTTTGCCAAGCGCATTCAGGATCTCTCTCCCTACCGCGTGACGAAGGAACTGATGGACAATGCAGGGGAACAGTGCCGCTTTATGCACTGTCTGCCCGCCTTCCACGATCTTGGCACCGTGATCGGCCGCCAGATCTATGAACAGTTCGGCATTGACTGCATGGAGGTGACTCACGAGGTCATCGAGGGTGAGCGTTCGATCGTGTTCGACGAGGCAGAGAACCGCATGCACACCATCAAGGCCGTGATGGCCGCGACGCTGGCATAAGAATGAAAAAAGCGGAGGATCGCATATGCGATCCTCCGCTTTTTTCAGAATCCACATTCCTTTTTGAAGTCAAGCAGGGCGTTGATGTAGCCCTC
The DNA here is from genome assembly GCA_045532805.1 of Eubacteriales bacterium. Lineage (GTDB taxonomy): Bacteria > Bacillota > Clostridia > Oscillospirales > CAG-272 > Firm-07. The sequence goes on along the minus strand of JAZSGQ010000028.1, from coordinate 18,215 downwards.
TTTGTCGGCGGGGAAGGCAAGGCCGTGGCCCGCGCCCTTGATGGCGACAAGGCGCTTGTGGGGTGCCACGCACGCGGCGTGGAGTTGCTCACTCATAGAGAAGGGAACGAAATCGTCCACGTCGCCGTGAATGAAGATCACGGGGATGCGGCAGTGTTGCATCGCTTCCATGGGCGAGGTCTCGTCCGGATCGAATTTGCCAAACAGGCGTGCGCCGAGTTTGATAAAGGGATAGACGAGGCGTGCGGGCAGGTGCATTTCGCGCAGGATCTTGCCGATGATCTCCCGCGCGGAGGTGTAGCCGCAGTCGGCCAGGACGTATTGCACGTTCGGGGGGAGGTCGTGGCCCGCCGCCATCATCACGGTGGCCGCACCCATCGACACGCCCGTGAGAATAATTTTTTGTTCCTTGCCAAACTTTTCGATGATGAAGTCGATCCAGTCCAGGCAGTCCAGATGCTCACGGATACCGAAGGTGATCACGTGTCCCTCGCTCGGGCCTGCCGCGCGCTGATTGATAATGAGAGCGTTGTGTCCGATGGCAAAGCAACGCTCTACGCCGCCGCACAGATCGCGCTCGGCCTTGCCCCGATAGCCGTGGAAGAGCAGCTCGATCGGGGCCCCTTTTTCGTTTTCATAGTAGGAGCCGACCAGGCACAGACCGTCGTGCGAGGTGATCGAAACGTCCTCGTGCGGCAGTTCGCGGATCATTTTGATCCAGGCCTTCATCGGTTCGTGATACGCTTCGTAAATGTCGCCGGGCAGGAGTTCGTATTCATCTTTTCCGAGCACGCGGCGCGGGGGAGAGTAGAAGACGCGGCGGTAGCAGTAATAGGCGAGCCCGAGGCCGCCGAGCGCGAGCAGGCAGACGGCGCCAAGAATCAAAAAAGGCATAGGGACCTCCCTTGTTTGTGATACTGCTATTATATCACGTTGCGCGAGAAAATGCAAGCGAGGGGTGTGCAAAGGATGTTTGTTACAAAGGGTTGCATTTTCTAAAAAAGTATGGTATAATTGATTTACTATGTCTAACAAATGATGAGGAGGACAACGATGAAAAATCAACTGGAACGAAAGTATGGTCTGCTGACGGCCATTTGTATGGTGGTCGGTATCGTGATCGGCTCGGGCGTTTTTTTCAAGGCGCAAAGCGTGCTCGCGGCAACGGGCGGCAACCTTGGCACGGGTATTCTTGCCTGGGTCATCGGCGGTGTGATCATGATGCTCTGTGCGATCACCTTTTCTACGATGGCCAACAAGTACGAGAGGGTCAACGGCGTGGTAGACTACGCTGAGGCGACTATGGGTCGCGGCTATGCCTACTTTATGGCGTGGTTTCTTGTGACCATTTATTATCCCGCGATGACCAGTGTGCTGGCGTGGGTGTCTGCACGCTACACGATGGTGCTGTTTGTGGGCGATGAGTCGCTGATGACCAGCGGTCTTTGCATGACGCTTGCTTGCTTCTATCTGGTGGCCAGCGGTGCGCTGAATGCACTGGCACCCAAGCTGTCGGGCAAGTTTCAGGTCAGCACGACCTTTATCAAGCTTGTGCCCCTCGCGCTCGTGGCCGTGGTCGGCACGATCGTGGGTCTTATCAACGGCAATACCGTGGAGGCCTTTACGGGCACGGCACTGACCGCTCCCTTTGGCAACGGTCTGTTTGCCGCAGTGATCGCAACCGTGTTTGCATACGAGGGCTGGATCATTGCCACCTCGATCAATGCGGAGATCAAGAATGCCAAGCGCAACCTGCCGCTGGCGCTCCTGATCGGCTGTGCGATCATTATGGCCGTTTATATTCTGTACTTTGTGGGTCTTGCGGGCGCCGCGAACGTGGGCGATCTGATCACCAACGGCGCATCGGTCGGCTTCCGTAATCTCTTTGGCAGTGCGGGCGCTACGGTCCTCAACGTGTTCGTGGTCGTCTCCTGCCTTGGCACGCTCAACGGTTTGACGCTCGGCTGTGCACGCGGTATGTACTCGATCGCGGCGCGCCGCCAGGGTCCCCGCCCCGACGTGATGGGCGAGGTCAGCCCCGCCACCAATATGCCCGCTAACTCCGCCTGGATCGGCATTCTTGTGTGTGCCGCGTGGCTCTTCTACTTCTACGGCGCGAACCTCACGGACAGCATCTTTGGCCCCTTCACCTTCGACTCCTCCGAGATCCCGATCGTGACGGTGTATGCGCTGTATATCCCGATCTTCGTGATGTATATGATCCGTCACGGTAAGGAAAATGTGTTCCGCAACATCGTGATGCCTGCTCTTTCTGCCATTGCCTCCGCCTTTATGGTGTTTGCAACCGTTTGGGCACACGGCGTGCAGCCCTACAAGAACGCGGCCGCCGCAGGCAAGTTCTCGTTCCCCGTGCTCTTCTACCTGATCGTATTTGCGGTCGTTATGGCAGTGGGTATGTTCTTCTACTTCCGCGGAAACAAGCAGAACGCGAATGTGTCCGAGGACGGCGAGAGCGAGGAATAACTCGCACCGTTTGCGGTCGAAATAAAAAAACAGCCCCCGTCGGGGGCTGTTTTTTTACTTATTTCACGATGAAGCGGTCGAGCTTTGCGAACAACTCGTCGGTGTCGTCGGCGTGAGCCGTGAGTTTGATGGGGGCGAGCAGATCCAGGCTGAAGATGCCCATGATGGACTTGCCGTCCACAATGTAACGGCCCGAGGCCAGATCAACGTCAATGTCGGTGGCGGAAACGATATTCACGAAGTCGCGCACATCGGCAATCGTGGAAAGACGGATATCAATGGTTTTCATACGGAATCCTCCTTATTGGTCGTTACTTTCATTATAACGGGCGAAGGGCTTTTTGTCAAGCGAAAAATAGAAGATTCGCCGCGCCCACCTCTTGACTTTTCTATATGTTAGGTGTATAATAATAGAGTATATAAAATGCCAAAATATGTTTTTGTGTTTTTGTATATAAGAAAATCTTGAAAAGGAGGTAGATCGTATGGATACCGGACTTGCTATTGGCTTGATCGCCGCGGCATTGGTGCTGGGCGCCGTGATCGGCTTCTTCGTGCGCCGTGTGCTGATCGAGAAAAAGATCGGCGCCGCACGCAGTACTGCGGAGCAGATCTTGATAGATGCCGAAAAGCGCGCAGAGGCGATCAAGAAGGAACGCCTGCTGGAAGCGAAGGAAGAGATCCTGCGTCAGCGTAACGAGAGTGAATCTGAACTCAAGGAACGCAGAGCAGAGGTCACGCGCATGGAGCGGCGTCTGACGCAAAAGGAAGAAACGCTGGATCATAAGTCCGAGGTGCTCGACCGTAAGACCGAGGCCCTGGAGGAAAAGGTCCGCGAGAACGAAGAGCTCAAAACTCGCATCACGGCGGCCTTGGGAGAACAGCAACGCGTGCTCGAAGAGCTTGCGGGACTGACTGCCGAGGAGGCCAAGGAGGAACTCATTGAGCGCGTGGAGGGCGAGGTCAAGCATGAACTTGCACAGCGTCTGGACGAGTTGGACGCACAGTTCAAGGACGAGGCCGAGACCAAGGCACGCAACATTCTTTCTCTTGCCATTCAGCGCTGTGCCACCGATCACGTGGCAGAATCCACCATTTCCGTGGTGCAGATCCCGAGCGAAGAGATGAAGGGACGCATCATCGGCCGTGAGGGCCGCAACATTCAGAAGCTGGAAACGCTGACGGGTGTTGAACTGATCATTGACGACACGCCCGAGGCCATCACACTTTCCGGCTTTGATCCCGTGCGCCGCGAGGTCGCCAGACTGACGCTGGAGAGATTGATTGCCGACGGACGCATTCACCCTGCCCGCATTGAAGAGACCGTGGAGAAGTGCCGCCGCGAGGTGGAGACCGTGGTCAAGCAGGCGGGCGAGCGCGCCACCTACGAGGTGGGCATTCCCAACCTGCACCCCGATCTTGTGAAACTCTTGGGCCGTCTGCGCTACCGCACCAGTTACGGTCAGAATGTGCTCAAGCACTCCATTGAGGTGGCCTTCCTTGCCGGTATTATGGCAGAGGAACTGGGTGTGGACGCCGCCACCGCCAAGCGTGCGGGTCTGTTGCACGACCTTGGTAAGGCCTTCCCCCACGACGTGGAGGGCACGCACGTGGAATTGGGTGTGGGCGTTGCACGCAAGTACAAGGAGTCCCGCGACGTGATCCACGCCATCGAGGCGCATCACAACGACGTGGAGCCCCAGACCGTGATCGCCATTCTCGTACAGGCCGCTGATGCCATTTCCGCTTCCCGTCCCGGCGCACGCCGCGAGGATCTGGAGAACTACATCAAGCGTCTGGAGAAACTGGAGGAGATCGCCAAGGGCTTTGAGGGCGTGGAGAAGGCGTTTGCCATTCAGGCAGGCCGCGAACTGCGCGTGATGGTCAAGCCCGAGGACGTGACTGACGAGGGCATGAAACTCATTGCCCGTGAAATGGCCAAGAAGATCCAGGACGAGGTGAAGTACCCCGGACAGATCAAGGTGAATCTGATCCGCGAAAGCCGCGCCGTAGATTACGCCAAGTAAAAGACACAAGGACAGGAGCCGTGAACGGCTCCTGTCCTTTTTCTTGCGGGAAAATGCGCCGACGGGATTGCATTCGAGTCGCAAATGCGATATAATATGAGGGGGTGTCGCCGTGAACGGTGCGAAAATTTGCGCGTTGCACGAGCGCGACGTATTCCACCAGGACGACCCCGAAAACAATGACGGACTTTACTTTAAGGTGATCGAATATGACAAGGATTGAAAAATTGACGCCCGCCTTCAAGGACTACCCTTGGGGCGGTGACAGACTGAAAACGGCATACGGCAAGGTGACGGCGCTCTCGCCGCTGGCAGAGAGTTGGGAACTTTCCTGTCACCCCGACGGGCTCACGCGCACCGAGGGCGGTGTGCCGCTTCGTGATGCCTTTTTACCAAAAGAATGGGGTGCGAATTGCGAAGAGTTTGAGGAGTTTCCGCTCCTTGTGAAACTGATCGACGCCAAGGAATCGCTCTCGGTGCAAGTGCACCCCGACGATGCGTATGCGCGCCGCCACGGCGAACGCTTTGGCAAGACCGAGACGTGGTACGTGGTGGACGCCGAGGAGGGTGCGGGTATTTTCGTGGGCGTGCGCCACGAGATCTCGCGCGAGGAATTGGAGCGCGCCGTGCGCGAGGAGTGTCTTCCTTCGCATCTGCAATTTTACCCCGTGAAGGCGGGGGAGTGCTATTTTATCCCTGCGGGCACGGTGCACGCTATCGGGCGCGGGTGCCTTATTTGCGAGGTACAGCAGAGCAGTAACCTCACCTACCGCCTGTACGATTACGGCAGAGTAGGGAAGGACGGCAAACCGCGCGAACTCCACGTGGAGCACGCGCTGGAGGTAGCGCGCCTTGCCCCCTCTTCGCCACGTGTGACGGGCATCACGCTGGACGGGAGCGAATGGCTTTGCGCGAGCAAGCCCTTTACCGTGGAGCGTCTTGCGGTGTGCGGCGAGCAGACGCTTTCCCCCGATGGCGCGAGTTTTCGGTGCTTCACCTGCCTTGCGGGTGAGGGGCTGATCGCAGGACGGCACGTGTGCCGTGGCGAGAGTGTGCTGGTGAGCGCGTGTGACGAGTCGCTCACACTCACGGGCGAGATGTCGTTGCTTCTTACTTCGGTGCGGAAATACTACGTTGGTATTGACGTGGGCGGCACCTTTATCAAGGGCGGCATCGTGGACGACCTCGGCCGCGTGCTGGTGTCGGATAAAACGCCGACGAAGGCCGAGGGAGGCGCCAAGGCCGTTGCGGGTGAGATCGCGGCACTTGTGGAGCGTCTGCTCTCCCGCACCACGCTGACGGCAAGCGACCTGGTCGGCATCGGTATGGGCGTGCCAGGTATGATCGACGGCGCGCGCGGCGAGGTGGTGTACGCCAACAATCTGGGGTGGCGCAATTTCGGCATCGCAAAAGAGATTGAGGCGCTCACGGGCGTGCCCACAAGGATCACGAACGATGCGAATGCGGCGGCACTCGGCGAGGCACTCTTCGGTGCGGGGCGCGCCTTTTGCCATTCGGTGCTCCTCACGCTCGGTACGGGCGTGGGCGGCGGTATCGTGCTGGGCGGCAAACTGTACGAAGGCAATCGCGGCGCGGGCGCGGAACTGGGTCACACGGTGATCTCGATGGGCGGTGAGCCCTGCACGTGTGGCAGACGCGGGTGTCTGGAGGCCTATGCTTCGGCTACGGCGCTCATTCGTGACACGCGGCGCGCCATGGAGGCGCACCGAGAGAGCGCCATGTGGGAACTCGGGTCTACACAGCGCGTGGACGGCGCCACGGCGTTTGCTTTTATGGACCGCGACGGGGTGGCAAGAGAAGTGGTGGAGCACTACCTTGATGCACTTGCGTGCGGCATTGTGAATCTTTGCAACGAACTCCGCCCCGAGGCGGTGATCCTTGGCGGCGGCATCTGTGCCGAGGGCGAGCGTTTGACGCGTCCCTTGCAGGAGCGACTGGAAAGGGAAGTCTACGGCGGCTCTGACGGCCCTGTGCCGCGCGTGCTCGCGGCAATGCTCGGCAACCGCGCGGGATTGTTGGGTGCGGCGGCACTCTGGATCAAGTAAAAAAGGAAGCCCCCTTGTGCCTTTGGTCACAAGGGGGCTTTTGGAATGAACACGGAAAGGAGACTTCCAAAGGCGTGCATGGCACGCGGTCTTGGTTTCGGTGCTACCTACATCGGCGCGATTGCGCGGTCGTGGTGTTCGTGCTACCTACATAGTATACATGTATGTTGTATACGGTCGCGGTTTCGGTACGTTCCGTTTTTTCTTTTATATCCACTGCCATGCCCTTCTCTTTTTTGGGAAAGGTGGCGTTATTGCAGTTGTTTTTTTGTTCGGGATCGCGTTTGGATTTGCTCCTTCGGTGTATGTTCTCCTGCGCTTCAGGTGACAAGAGTATTTCACTCGGATCTTGATAAAGATCATGTCCCGGTCAGGTAGCGGCGTATGCGTGGATACGGCTTGGCGTATCTCCCGTTGGGCGGTGCGATCAACCTGTGTGAAAACGTGCAGCCATCAAATACCTCCCCGATCACCTATCGGGGCAAAGGACCTCTTGCCCTTTGTCACGCGGTACTTGTCGACGTGTTTTGTGGGAGCGCGTATCTTTCGACTGTTCTTGTGCGGCGCACAAAACGCATACAAAAGCGCTTCTTTCGATCGTACTTATGCTTTCGCTGCGCGTCGTCTTTTTCCATCAAAAAAACACATCGAGGCAGTATGCCCGATGTGCCATCCTTATATTACGGTTGTCGGGTTTCAGCACCCGATCGCAATAAAATGGGTGGGACGCAGGGCATAGCAGTGGAACTCGTTATTCTCGCTGTGCACGGGACTCACCCCTTTCGTCAAACTTGCAAGTGAGGTTGACGCCTCTTCCCTTGCTGCACCCTCATTATAGCATCTTTGCGCGCCCTTGTCAAGTGGGTATTGTGAAGTTTGTGCAACAAACTAAAAATATGAACGGAATTTTTGTGCGCGTTGCACAATCAACGCGCGCGTGCGCGCGAGTGTGCGAGACGGTTTGACAAACGAATGGATTTGTGGTATAATAATTTAGTTATAATGCGGGAAGTATGCCCAAAGGAGGTGAGCAGATGGTTACGATTACACAGGTTTATCCGCGCTCTCGCGCGGCACGTGCAGATGTGCGGGCGGGTGACGTGCTCGTTGCCATCAACGGCAATGAGATCCGAGACGTGCTGGACTACCGCTTTTATCTCACCGAGTGCCGCGTGGTGCTCTCACTCACGCGCGACGGTGCGCCCTTTGAGGTGACCGTTTGCAAGGAACTCTACGATGACATAGGCCTGGAGTTTGAAACGCCGCTGATGGACAAAAAGCAGTGCTGTGCCAACAAGTGCATCTTCTGCTTCATCGATCAACTCCCCGCAGGGCTTCGTCCTTCGCTTTATTTCAAGGACGACGATTCGCGCCTGTCCTTCCTGCACGGCAACTATATCACGCTCACCAATCTTTCGGACAAGGATATCGACCGTATCATCAAGATGCATATCTCGCCCGTGAACGTGTCGGTGCACACTACCAACCCCGAGTTGCGCTGTGAAATGATGAAGAACGCGCGCGCGGGCAAGGTGCTCGCGTATCTGGATCGGCTTGCCGAGGCGAATATCCGCATCTGCGGCCAGATCGTGCTCTGTCGCGGTATCAACGACGGCGAGGAACTCACGCGCACGATGCGGGACCTGACGCGGCTCCACCCCGCGCTCACGAGCGTATCGGTGGTGCCTGCGGGCCTTACCCGATACCGTGAGGGGCTGTATCCGCTCACGCCCTTTACGCAGGAAGAATGTCGCGCCGTGATCGAGCAGGTGAATGCGTTTGGCGAGGAGTGCCTGAAAACCTATGGTGAGCGCATCTTCTGCTGTGCGGACGAGTTGTATCTCAAGGCGGGGTTGCCGTTGCCCGAGGAGTCCTACTACGGCGAGTACGAACAGATCGAGAACGGCGTGGGTATGCTACGCTCGCTCTGGGAGGAGTTTTCGGCCGAACTGGACTACCTGGACGAATATACACCCACGGACGGGGCGAAAAACAGGTGTGTGAGCATTGCCACGGGCAAGGCCGCCGCGCCGATGATGAAGGCGCTGGGCGACGCGCTCATGGCGCGCGTGCCTACGCTCACGGTCAAGGTCTTCCCCATTGAGAACCGCTTTTTCGGGGAACTGATCACCGTGGCGGGGTTGCTCACGGGCAAGGACGTGTGCGAGCAACTGACGGGTGAGGTGTTGGGCGACGCGTTACTGATCCCTGCCACGATGTTGCGTGCCGAGGGGGATCTCTTCCTTTGCGGTATGACGCCCGAGGAACTGTCTCGGAAACTGAATGTACCCATACGGGCTGTGAAAAGCGACGGTGCAGATCTGCTTGCCGCGTTGCTTGGTTGTGAGAAATGAGGTGTTGAAATGGCAAAACCGATCGTGGCCATCGTGGGCCGTCCCAACGTGGGAAAAAGCACGTTATTCAATAAACTGATCGGCGAGCGCCGTTCCATCGTGGAGGACGTGCCCGGTGTAACGCGCGATCGCATTTACGGAGAGACCGAGTGGTGTGGGCGCAAACTCACCGTGATCGACACGGGCGGTATCGAGCCCCGCACGGACGACGTGATCCTCTCGCAGATGAAGTTCCAGGCAGAGGTGGCCGTCCAGAGCGCGGATGTGATCGTGTTCCTGTGCGACGTGCGCACGGGTCTCACCGCCGCCGACCGCGACGTGGCGATGATGCTGAAAAAAAGTAAAAAGCCCGTGATCCCCGCGATCAACAAGTGTGACCGCATAGGCCAGGCACCCCTGGAGTTTTACGAGTTCTACGAACTCGGCTTTGAGCAGGAACCCATCGCCGTTTCCTCGGTGCACGGCTCGGGCACGGGCGATCTTCTCGATGCGGTGCTCGCGGCACTCCCCGAGGACGCAGGCACCGAGGAGGAGGACGATTCCATCAAGGTCGCCGTGATCGGCAAGCCGAATGCGGGAAAATCCTCGATGATCAATCGCCTGGTGGGCTCGAATCGCCTCATTGTATCGAACATTCCCGGCACCACGCGCGATGCGGTGGATACCTTTGTGGAGAACGAGTACGGCAAGTTCACCTTCATCGACACGGCGGGCATTCGCCGCCAGTCCAAGGTGAATGACAAGATCGAAAAATACAGCGTACTGCGCGCGCACATGGCCGTGGAGCGCGCGGACGTGTGTCTCATTATGGTGGACGCTAACGAGGGCGTGACCGAGCAGGACGAGCGTATTGCGGGCATCGCCCACGAGGCGGGTAAGGCCGCGATCATTCTGGTGAACAAGTGGGACACCATTGAAAAGGATAACACCACCACCAACAGTTACACCAAGGACGTGTACGAGGCACTGGCGTATATGCAGTATGCGCCGCTCATTTTCGTATCTGCCAAGACGGGTCAGCGTGTGAGCAACATTTTTGAGCACATCTGCTACGTATACGGACAGAGCCGTATGCGCGTTTCCACGGGTATGCTCAACGACGTGCTGAACGATGCGACCACGCGCGTGCAACCCCCTTCGGACAAGGGCAGACACCTGAAGATCTACTATATGACGCAGATCCGCACCGCGCCCCCCACCTTTGTGACCTTCTGCAACAATGCGGAGTTGTTCCACTTCTCCTATCAGAGATATCTGGAAAACTGCCTGCGTGACACCTTCGGGTTCCGCGGCACGCCCATCAAACTGATCGTGCGCGAGCGCGGAGAGGAGGTCCCTCATGCGTGATGCCGAGAGAATCATTGACAAAACCAAGATATACGTGAAGGCGGGCGACGGCGGCAACGGTGCCGTGGCCTTCCATCGCGAGAAGTACGTGGCAAGGGGCGGCCCCTCGGGCGGCGATGGCGGTCACGGCGGAAACATCGTGTTCCGCGTGGATCCCGGTGCCACCACCTTGCTCTTTTTCCGCGATCACCGCAAATTCGTTGCCAAAAACGGCGGCAACGGCGGCGGCGAAAAGTTCCACGGTGCAACGGCACCCGACGTGGAGATCCTCGTGCCGCTCGGCACGCTCATTCGTGACGCCGAGACGGGTCGCATCATTAAGGATATGTCGGATAACGAGCCCTTTGTGTGCTGCCGCGGCGGACGCGGCGGCTTTGGCAACCGACGGTTTGCGACCGCAACGCGTCAGGTGCCGATGTTTGCCAAGCAAGGTACCAAGGGCGAGGAGCGCGAGCTTGTGCTTGAACTCAAGATGCTCGCGGACGTGGGTCTTGTCGGTATGCCCAGCGTGGGCAAATCCTCGATCCTGTCCCGCATCAGTTCGGCGCGCCCCAAGGTGGCCGCCTATCACTTTACCACGCTCTCTCCCAACCTTGGTGTGGTTTCCACGGGCGGTGAATCCGGCTTTGTGGCCGCCGATATCCCGGGTCTTATCGAGGGCGCGGCAGACGGTGCGGGTCTCGGACACGCCTTCCTGCGTCACGTAGAGCGCTGTCGGTTGCTGTTGCACGTGGTGGATATTTCCGCCGGTGAAGGGCGCGACCCGCGCGAGGATATCCTGACCATCAACCGAGAGCTTTCGCGTTACAGCGAGCAACTTGCCACCCGTCCCCAGATCATTGTCGCCAACAAGTGCGACGCACTGGACGAGGAACTGGTGGACCTGGAGGGCTTCAAGGCGTTCGTGCGTGAGAACGGCTGGGAACTGTTTCTCATTTCCGCCGCCACGGGCGAGAACGTGAAGGAACTGATACAGCACGTGGCAAAGCGCCTGGTTGACCTGCCCCCCTTGACCGTGTTCGAGAGCGAATTGGACGTGGCCGAGGAGGTCGAGGAACGCTCGCAGGAGACCACGGTGCGCCGCGAGAACAACGATTTTTACGTGGAGGGCGAGTGGCTTTACGATCTGCTCGGCCGCACGAATCTGGACAACTATGAGTCTCTTTCCTACTTCCAGCGGTCGCTCATCAAAGGCGGTGTGATCAAACTCCTGGAGGAGAAGGGCTGTACCGACGGACACACGGTGCATATTTACGATCTGGAATTTGAATTTGTGAAATAAAGGAGCAGACGGTATGAATATTTGGCACGATATGGACCCCAAGCAGATCACCCCTACCAGTTTTTCTGTGGTGATCGAGATCCCCAAGGGCAGCAAGTGCAAGTACGAGTTGGACAAGTTTACGGGACTTCTGCGACTGGATCGCGTGCTCTACACCTCCACGCATTATCCCGCCAACTACGGTTTTATTCCGCGCACCTATGCGGACGACGGCGACCCTTTGGACGTGCTGGTGCTGGGCAGTGAGCCCATCTACCCCATGACGCTGGTGAGCGTATATCCCATCGGTGTGATGCGCATGATCGACGGCGGTGCGCTGGACGATAAGATCATTGCCATCGCACACAACGATCCCAACTACAATTATATTCGCTCCATCGAAGAACTGCCCAAGCACGTGTTTGAGGAAATGATGCACTTCTTCCGCGTATACAAGCAGTTGGAGAACAAGCAGACCGACATCAAGGAGTTGTATGACCGTGAGGAGGCCGAGCGCATCGTGAACGAGGCCATCGACAACTACGTTAATACATTTTGCAAATAAAGGGGCAAACGGTATGAATTCCTTCAGACCCGGCAAGGTTTGGCTTGACACCGACGGCAACCGTATTCAGGCACACGCCGGCTATATGTTCATTGAGGACGGCAAATTTTACTGGTACGGTGAGAACAAGGAAAAGTCCTGCACCGAGTATGAGGTGTGGCACTGGGGCGTACGTCTGTATTCCTCCGACGATCTCTATAACTGGAAGAGTGAGGGCATCATTCTGCCGCCTGAACTGGAAGATGAGAACAGTCCCGTGTACTTCAACGCGAAACTCGACCGCCCGCATATTCTTTACAACGAGAAGAACAAAGAGTACGTAATGTGGGTCAAGGTGATGTCGGGCGCGGGTGGGCAAAAGACCTTTGCCACGATCGCCACCGCCAAGAGCATCAAGGGGCCGTTTGAGGTCAAAAAAGAGGTTTACTACCCCAACGGGCTCGGTTTTGGCGATTTTGATATGATCAAGGACGGGGATCGCGCGTACCTCATTTACGAGCATCCGCACGAGGAACTGGTAATCACGCCGCTGACGGACGATTATATGGCCGTGGAGGAGGAGAACTACAAGACCTACTTCCACAACGGTTACCCGCCCTTCATTCGTGAGGCGCCCGCGATCTTCTTCCGCAACGGCAAGCGCTATATGATCACCTCGGGCACCACGGGCAAGTTCCCGAACCCCTCCGAGAGTGCCGTGTGCGACACAATGATGGGTGACTGGCAGGTCATTGGCGACCCGCACCGAAACGATCCCAAGCACACCTCCTTTGACAGTCAGATCAGTTGCATCTTCAAGCACCCCGCCAAGAAGGATCTATATATCGCCATGGCCGACAGATGGCTGGTGGATCTGCCCGACGATCTGCCCGATATGTGCGAGCACTTCCGTCGCGTATTCGACCCGAATCTGCCCACGCCCGAGTTCCATACCAGAGATTACACGCGCAAGGATACCTCGATCGCGGACTACGTCTGGTTGCCCGTGGAGTTCGACGGGGAGACGCCGATCATCAAGTGGTATGACGAGTGGAAATGGGAAGATTTTGAATAAGAAAAAAGGACGAGAGAGATCTCGTCCTTTTTTCTTATTTCTTTTCCACCACCGTGAAGAAGGGGGAGGTGGGGGAATTGAGGATCTTGACCTGCGTGCAACAAATCTTGTGGCGGTCCAGCGTGGCGAAATATTCGTCCAGCATTTTGCCCTCGGCATCGCCCTCGGCGTGCCCCGGGTAGACCGCGACCACCAGCACACCGCCGTGGTCGAGGAGGTCGATGGCCGCCTCGATCGCGGGCATCGTGGTCACGCGCATCGTGGTGGTGCTCTTGTCGCTGCCCGGGAGGTAGCCGAGGTTGAACATTCCCGCGCGGATGGGGGCCTTTACGTAGTCCTTCACCCTGTGGTGAGAGTCGAGGATCAGCGTGTAGTTCTGCGGACAGCCCGAGGCCGCGAGGTTTTTCGCGGTGGAATCCAGCGCCGCCTGTTGCACGTCAAAGGCGTACACGTGCCCCGTTTCTCCTACCGTGCGGGAGAGAAATTCGGTATCGTGGCCGTTGCCCATGGTGAAGTCCACCGCCACGTCACCCTCGCCGAGGTGGTTCAGCACGAACTGCTTGTGCAGCTGCAGAAGGTCGATCATATTGCCGTACTTGCCGCTCATTTGCCAAGGATCCTCTCAAAGTGGGGGACCAGACTTTCGGCATAGAACTGGAAGCCGAAGCTGTTGGGGTGCAGACGGTCGTCGGCCATCACCGAGCGCAGGTGCGGCACCAGCGTAAGGCCGTCGATGACGGTCACGCCGAAGCGCGCGGCGGCCTCGGTGAGCACGCGGCGCATCTCGTCAAACGTGCCCGTTGCCTTCAAAAGGTGGTTGTCGGCGCGCCAGATCGGCAGGATCAGTGCGATGGGCGTGTGCGGATAGCGGTCGCGCAGGGCCGCGAGATGTCCGTTTGCCATTCCCACCAGATGCGTGTGAGAGGGCGCGTGCGACCAGTCGTTCGTGCCGTAGGCAACCGAGATCAGGTCAAATTCACCCGCACATTCGTCCACGGCGGTGGGCTCAAAGCCCGCGCCGCCGATGCCCTGATTGACGATCTCGGCGTTCAGCGCGCGTGCGAGCTGATTCGGATAGGTCATCGAGGAGAGATAGGCGGTGCAGCCGTGCGTGATCGAGTCACCGATAAAGAGAATACGGTGTGCGGCATCGGGTGCGGCCGCAAGGCTTGCTCCGTCGGCGAGGGTAACGTCAAAAATGCGCCCCGCGACACAGTAGGGGAAGTAGATCGTCACGGTTTTCTCGCCTGCGCCGAGTGCCACCTCGATGCGTCCTGTTGCCGATTCTGTGGGTGTGTGGGAGATGAGAACGCCGTCCGCGCACACGTCAAAGCTCTGCGAGGCCGCAGCGGTGCTCACGGCAAAGGAAAAGCCGAGCGTGGCGGAATCGGTACGGAAGGTGGACACGATGCCCGAGGTGTGGAAGGTCTTGGCGTGGTAGGGGTTGCCCGCGCCGTATACCTCATTGCGCAGATGCGCGCCGAAGCGGTAGGGGTGGAGCACGCCGTCCCTTTCGACGATCTCCACGGCGCCGCGCAGCGTGGCGCGGAGCTGTTCGTTTGTCAGGATCATATCAGATCTCCTTTTCAAGATAGGGGCGCATCTGCGCAAGAAGCGCGCTTGTATAGCAGGTAAAGCCCAGGTCGTTGGGGTGCAGGCGTTCATCCCCGAACGCCTCACTCACGTGGGGCACGAGCCCATCGCCCTCCAGCACGATGGCGCCGTTTTTGGCGGCGGCCTCTCTTACGAGCGCGCGCACGTCCTCAAAGTCGCCAAAGGCCGTTTCCAGCGTGTCGTCGGCGCGCCAGATGGGCGTGATGGCAAAGATCCTCGTGCTCGGATAGCGGCGGCGCAGCTTCTCGTAAAAGGCGTGCGCGTTCGCCACCACCGTCTCGCGCGGCAGCCGTCTCCAATCGTTGGTGCCGTAGGCCACGGTGATGAGGTCGGGCACAAAGTCGATGTCAAGATCAAGCAGGGCAGGGACAAAGCGCTCGCCGCCGATGCCCTGATTGAGCACCTCTGCCCCCAGCGCGTCAGCCAGCGCCGTGGCGTAGATGCAGGAGGGGGATTCGGCAAGCAGTCCTTGCGTGATCGAGTCGCCGTAGGCAAGCAGCTTCAACGGGCGCTTCACGGGCGTGAAGGTGGCGCCGTCGGAGAGCTCCAGCGCGCGGATGGCGATCGAGGCGTAGCAGGGGAAATAGATGCACACGCGGTGCGTGCCCTCGGGCAGCTCCACACGTGCGGTCGCGTATGCCTCCTCGATGTCCCTGTGTCCGAGGTGTGCCGTCAGCACGCCGTCCACCTTGACGTCGATGAAGTAGAAGGAGCGCGTGGAGGCGCGCTTTGTGTGATAGGAGAGTGAGAGGTAGTCCGCGTCGGTCTCAAACTCCAGCCGAATACCTGCGGCGGCAAAGGTCTCCAAATAGAAGATCGGTCTCGCGCCGTGGTCACGATAGAAGCGCTGCTGCTCCTCGTTGAAGCGGCGAAGCTCCAGCTCGCCCTCGTCATTCTCGCGCACGGCGAGCGCGCCGCCCGTGGCGGCGCGGAGCTGTTCGTTCGCGAGGCGCATATCAGTTCAAGTAGGGGAGCATCTGACGGTAGAGCTCCTCGGCGTAGCACTTGAAGCCGAAATCGTTGGGGTGCAGGTAGCCGTCGGCAAACGCCTCGCGCACGTGCGGCACCATACGGTCGCCGTCCAGCACGATCGCGCCGCTTTTCTTTGCGGCTGCCACCACGAGTGCGCGGCCCTCCTCAAACGTGCCGACCTTGGTGACACGTGTGTTATCAGCGCGCCAGATGGGCGGAATGCAGAAAATTTTGGCGTTGGGGTAACGGCGGGCGAGGATCGCGTAAAAATCGTTTGCCTTCTGCACGGTGAGGTCAAGCGGCTGGCCGCTCCAATCGTTGGTGCCGTAGGCGACCGTGATGATATCGGGCTCATAGCCGAGCTCGTCCGCAAGCAGCAGAGGGCAGAAATGCTCACCGCCGATGCCCTGATCCACCACCTCGGCATTCAGCTTGTCGGCAAGCAGGTTGACATAGGTCTGGGAGGGGTATTTGGCATCATAGCCCTGCGTGATCGAATCGCCGTAGCAGAGCAGCTTCAAACGGCGCTCCACGGGCGTGAAACTCGCACCGTCGGCAAGCTCGAGTGAGTGGAGCTTTGCCGAGGCAAGGCAGGGGAGATACAGGCACACCCTGTGCTCGCCCTCAGGGAGCGAAAGCTTGACGGTCGCGCGGGATTCCTCGATCTGCTCATGACCGAAATGCTCGGTCAGTACGCCGTCCACCGTGAGGTCAAAGTAGTAGTAGCGGCGGCTGGAGGCGTGCGTGGTGTGATAGGCGAGCGTGAGGTGGTCGGAATCGGTCACGAACTCCAGGCGCACGCCCGAGGTGGCGAAGGATTTGCGGTAAAAATCCTCGCGCACGCCCTCATAATAGGCCTTTTGTGCGTCGGTGAAGCGGCAGAATTCTACCTCTCCCTTTGCGGTTTCTCTTACAATGAGTGCGCCCTTGGCGGCGGCGCGAAGTTGATCTGTTGTCAGGATCATAGTGGTACTCCTTTATTTGTGTATGTCAGAGCGGAGGAACGCCATGGCGCGCTCCACGCTGTCCTTTGCGTTCTTCCAGGGCTCGTTTTCGTAGCGGTAGTCGAATTTTTTGCAGAACCAACTCACGTCCTCGGTGAGCGTGGTAAGGTAATTCTCCACCACGCCCGAGAGGATCGCGGTGAACTCTGCCATGCGCTTTTTCGGTAACCGTTCTGCGCCCTTTTCAAGGAGCAGGCGGTAGTGAGGCAGACAGAACATCGGCTGACTTTTCAGTTTTTCGGCAAAGTCGCCCTCGGCGTTGTCTGCCTCAAAGAGCAGCGCCACGGTTTCGGCCATGTGCTGAAAATGAAAGTCGATGCGCGAGCAGACGTAGCAGGAGGACTCCAGTTGGGCGATGCGCTTTTGCGGACGCGCATCGGGCTTGCCGATGAGGTTTCCCACAAAGCCCGCGGAGATATCGTCGGCGAGTTCTTTCAAGTGGCTTTCCAGTGTGAGTGCCATGCCAAGGCGATTTTTACGCACGAACATCATATCGTAGTGCGTGCGGCAAAAGCCCTGCTTGTTGGTCTTGATGCGCACGTCGGGCTCCATCATC
The DNA here is from genome assembly GCA_045532805.1 of Eubacteriales bacterium. Lineage (GTDB taxonomy): Bacteria > Bacillota > Clostridia > Oscillospirales > CAG-272 > Firm-07. The sequence continues at coordinate 911 of JAZSGQ010000028.1, read as the reverse complement.
GAAGCGCCGAGAATGAGGTCCAACTCGTCCTCTTCCAACTTGCGGTAGAGCGCACACATCGGGCAACCGCATTCCTGCCGCGCGGCCGAGGCCTCCAGCGCCTCGTGCACGGGTATGGTATAGATCTGCTGCATACCGCCCCTCCTTGCTATAGCCGAAGAGAGGCCATCGTGTTCGGCTCTCTTCGGCTATAAAATCCTTAAATTTAATTATACCTTATTCTACCACCAAATGCAAGAGCTTACGGCAAAAACAAAAAAAATCACGCGCGGCGCCGTATGAAGCGCGGCCGTGTGAGACACACTAGGCAAGAGGGAGTAATTCGAACTCGGTTTTGAAGGGCAAATCGACGTACGTGCTTCGGTAAATTTCCTTGCAATATCCGCATATTGCCGCGAAAATTTATCTTGTCCGTCCTGCCGATTTGCTCCTTCAAAACTCTTCGACCCTCAAGCACTTGATTTTTGTGCGATTTAGGCGCTTGGCGTGCGCCGCCAAGTGTGGACTTTGCAAGAGCGACAGGTGCCGAAAGCGCCGAAAAGAATTGCTTTAGGGCGGGTTTGGATCACTCCCTCTTGCGCGGACTTTTCAAGACTTGACACGGGGGAAGGCGCGAAAATTTATTGCCGCAGGGCTTACGTGTTCGACTCCCGTGCGGCTAATTACGGAGTGTAAAAAAAGGGGGAGTGTGTGAAGATGAATAAGATGTTGATGAAGGCGGCAGGCATCGTGACAGCCGTGTCCGTGGCAACGGCGGCAGGGTTGATGATGACGGGGCAATCGGCGCGCCGCGCGGCAAAGAACATGGCCGCAACGGTGGAGAAAACAGGCCGCAAAATGGGCAAGGCCATCGAGCGTATGGGATAAAAAACGCCCTCGCTCCCACAAAGTCGGAGGCCAAGCGGTCTTAG
>JAZSGQ010000019.1:0-7384 GCA_045532805.1 Eubacteriales bacterium | reverse complement strand
TGTAGACTACGAGTTTGATAGGTCAGAGATGTAAGCACAGTAATGTGTTCAGTTGACTGATACTAATAGACCGAGGGCTTGAACTTTCAGATTCAATGAATCTATGTTCATCCCAATAATTTCTTGAGTTTCGATCTACTCGGCTTTGTTCGGTTTCCAATGGGCATATATAAAAAGGCGTCGCTTGTGCGATGCCTTTTTTGTTTCTTTTCGGCAACCCCACTTGCCAAATGAGACGATCTGTGTTATACTAATAAATGATAATCTTTTATAGCGAGGTGCTATTATGTCTGAATATAAGATGGAAACAAAATGCGTTCAGGGTGGTTACAGACCCGGAAACGGTGAACCGAGACAAATTCCGATCGTGCAGAGCACGACCTTTAAATACGAGTCCAGTGCCGAAATGGGCAAACTGTTTGATCTGGAGGCCTCGGGCTATTTCTACACGAGATTGCAGAACCCCACCAATGACAGTGTAGCGGCCAAAATTTGCGAGATGGAAGGCGGTACCGCCGCCATGCTCACCTCGTCGGGTCAGGCGGCCAACTTCTATGCCGTGTTCAATATTGCCGCTTGCGGTGATCACGTGGTTGCTTCCTCGTCGATCTACGGCGGCACGTACAACCTGTTCTCGGTGACGATGAAGCGTATGGGCATTGAGTTCACCTTCGTTTCGCCCGACTGCACCGAGGAAGAACTGAACGCCGCTTTCCGTGAGAATACCAAGGCCGTTTTCGGCGAGACGATCGCCAATCCTGCCCTGACGGTGCTGGATATTGAGAAGTTTGCCAAGGTCGCACACGCGCACGGCGTGCCGCTGATCATCGACAACACCTTCGCAACCCCCGTGAACTGCCGTCCCTTTGAGTGGGGCGCGGATATCGTGACGCACTCCACTACCAAGTATATGGACGGTCACGGTGCCGCTGTGGGCGGTTGCATCGTGGACTCGGGCAAGTTCGATTGGACGAAGTACCCCGAGAGATACGCCTGCCTTTGCACGCCCGATGAGAGTTATCACGGCGTGACCTACACCGAACGTTTTGGCCTTGCGGGTGCCTACATCACCAAGGCAACGGCACAGTTGATGCGTGACTTTGGCGCAATCCAGTCGCCCCAGAACGCCTTTTTGCTCAATCTCGGCCTTGAGAGTCTGCACGTGAGAATGGCTCGCCATTGTGAAAACGGCCTTGCGGTTGCACGCTATCTGCAGTCCGATGACCGCATTGCGTGGGTGACCTATCCCGGTCTGGAAGGGGACAAGTACTACGAACTCGCTTGCAAGTATATGCCGAAGGGCACGTGCGGCGTGGTGAGTTTCGGTGTGAAGGGTGGCCGTGCGGCCGCAGAGCGTTTCATGGCAGGCCTGAAGATCGCCGCCATCGAAACGCACGTGGCGGATGCCAGAAGCTGCTGTCTGCACCCTGCCAGCGCTACGCACAGGCAGATGAACGACGAGGAACTGATCGCCGCGGGTGTCGGCCCCGATCTTGTGCGTTTCTCTTGCGGCATTGAGAATGCCGACGACCTGATTGCCGACATCAAGCAGGCCCTGGACGCCGCATTCAACTAACGTATCAAAAGGAGGGCAAACTATGCCCATTAAGATCCCCAATCTTCTGCCCGCCACGCAGACGTTGCACGAGGAAAACATCTTTGTGATCACCGAAAACCGTGCCGTGACGCAGGATATCCGCCCGTTGCGCATCGTGATGCTCAACCTGATGCCGCAAAAGATCGTGACCGAAACGCAGATCGCGCGCCTGATCGGCAACACGCCCTTGCAGGTGGAGTTGGAACTCTTGCAGACGGCCACGCACAAGTCTACGCATACCTCCCAAGAGCATATGCTCGCCTTTTACAAGGTGTTCGACGATATCAAGGATCAGAACTTTGACGGCATGATCATTACGGGTGCGCCCGTGGAACATATGCCCTTTGAAGAGGTCGAATACTGGAAGGAACTCTGCGAGATCATGGAGTGGAGTAAGACCCACGTGACAAGCACTTTGCACATCTGCTGGGGTGCCCAAGCGGGCCTTTACTACCATTACGGTATCGAAAAACACCGTGTTCCCGAAAAAATTTTCGGTGTGTTTGAGCACACGCTCGACTACAAGCGATCCATTCTGTTTCGCGGTTTTGACGACACGTTCCTGGTGCCTCATTCCCGCCACACCACGATCCTGCGCGAGGATGTGGAGCGCGTGGAGGGACTGCGCGTGCTTGCCAGTTCCAAGGAGGCGGGCGTATTCGTGGTCTCCACGGATCGCGGCCGTCAGATCTTCGTAACGGGACACTCCGAGTACGATGCCGATACGCTGAAAAGGGAATACCTGCGCGATAAGGCGGCAGGGATCCCCATCGCTATTCCGAAAAACTATTTCCCCAACGATGATGATACCAAGGAGCCCGTCGTGACCTGGCGCAGTTGTGCCAACCTGTTCTACTCCAACTGGCTCAATTATTTCGTATATCAGACCACGCCTTACGATATTTCGCAAATCAAGTGAGAGGAGGTGCCGTGCGTGTCCGAGCAATGCTTCGATCAAACAACTGAATGCAAAGCGCCGCGATACTCACGGGTCCGCGCGTGTTTGAAGCAAAGTGCCGCGAGCCTTGGCGAGCGTGCAAATCTCCTTTCGCTTGCCCTGTCGCTCCTTTTTTGCCTTGTGGTGGGCTTTGCGATCTATATGATGGTGACGATCCTCGGGCAGGTACTTTACCACCTCACGTTGTTGCATGCTGATTCCGTAAATCTGATTTGCGCGTTGGTGCTTTGTGCGGCGGTGCTGTTTGCGTTGTTGCCGCTTTTGGTGGGCCGTGTGCGTATGGCGGGTCTGATTGCGCGAGGCGAAACGCCGCTGGTGAAGGAGAGTTTTTACTACTTCACCGCAGGACGGCGTTACGGCCGCGGTGTGGTGATCGGTGTGCTGTATCTGTTCTCACTGGCCGCCCCTGTGGTGCTGACTGCCTTCGCTTTTTGGGGCGCGTATCAGTTGTACGTGCAAGTGCTCACCCAAACGCTTCCCGAGGTGCTTGCCGCGGTTCTTGTGGCACTCTGTTATCATGTGTGTGCCGCACTCGGCGTACTCTTTTTGTTCCTGGCGGGCATCTGGTTGCCCTCGGTGGCGATTGCCGTAGGGAACGAGCATGTCTCGCCCTTCAAGGCCTTCCGTCTTGGCATTGTCAAGGGATGCCGCAACCTCGGTGCCAGCGCCCGTTTCTCGCTGTATTTCCTGCTTCGCGCCCTGTTTTCTCTGCTGACGGTCGGCGTGCTGTGGCTCCTGTATTACGGACAACTTGTCACGGTGGCGTATATGTCCTTTAGTGAATTGATCTGTCATGAATGAACAAAAGAGCGGGCGGCGTTTTCGAACGCCGCCCGCTCTTTTGTTTTGCCGCGGCCATACATAATCCGACGACACATAGGTTGATGATATATGACGTAAAAATGAAAGGAGACTGTATATGCAAGTGGAAACATGCTTCGGTAGAAAAGAGGTTTTGTCTTTCCGTTCCTTTTTGATCTCGCAGGAAAAAAAGTAAGGGGACAGTCGAAAAATACATGCGAGACGTATGGAAGTTTTTGATGTATGCCAAGGAAAAGCGGATCGATAAAGAAACAGCACAACGGACGCATGTGGCTCTTGTTACAAACAATATGCGGCACGGGTATTCGCGTCAGCGAGCTCTCTTTTATTACCGTCGAGGCAGTCGGACGCGGTGAGGCGACCGTCACTTGCAAAGGGAAGACACGGAAGATTTTTATTGTCGAGCGCTTGCGGCAATACCTGTTGCGTTTTGCCCGTCAGCGGCATATTACAAGCGGTGCGATCTTCATCACCAAAAATGGAAAAGCGATGGATCGCAGTAATATCTGGAGAGAAATGAAGGCACTTTGCCGCGAAGCGGGCGTGTCACCCGAAAAGGTCTTTCCACACAACCTGAGACACCTATTCGCCCGTGTCTTTTACGGAATTGAGAAGGATATTGCCAAGTTGGCGGATATCTTAGGGCATAGCAGTATCGATACCACGCGAATCTACATTGCTACCACGGGCTCGGAGCACCGTCGCCGCATGGAAAATATGCATTTGATATGTTAAACGCAAAAAAGCGCCCCCCTATGTGATCGGCAAGGTCGTGGGAAAATCCCACCTGCTTGGAATCGGCCTTACCGCGATCAAGCACACACTCGGCACGGTGTTTATGATCATCGTGCCCTGCTTTATCATCATCGCGCTTGAACTGATCAAGATATTTGGGGCGCTTGGCGCCGAGAAGAAGCAAAAGGCGGCAGAGGAGCAGGCGCGAAAGGACGAGGAAATGGAGGAGTTTTGCAGACGCTTGGCGGAACTGGAATTGGCAAAAATGGAAGCAACAAACGACATCGCGGCCGAGGAGGGCCGTGCGCAGAGAACCGAAGAGGAAGAGCAATGACGATTTTGATCTGAGCATAGCCATTTTGGCAAGTCTTGGCACGATGGCTTTGTGATTGCCTTGATGGTGTTGGAGCGCAAGGCGAGAAAGGCCGCGCGCGACGGTGTGCAGGTAGAAGAGGGGGAGCGATTCAAATGCGCCCCCCAAATCGAGCGAGCACTGACGGTAACTCCGTTTTTATGACGGTGTTATTTCGTCTCCTGCACGCCGTAAAAGCGTTTCCAGGGGCGCATAGCGACCACAACACAGGAAAGACCGAGGGCGGAAATGACGAGCCACGTGCCCGTGGTGAAGTGCCAGCCCTTGCTTTCCGCCAGAATAGCGACACCGTACGTGGAAATGGCCGAGCCCGCATAGGAGCAGGCATCAAGCAGCCCCGTGATGGCGGAGATATGACCGTAAGGGAGAAAGCGCTTGGGCACGTAGGAGATCAGCATCAGGTTGATGCCGCTCTGAATGCCCGAGATCAGCATCATTGCTCCGATGGCAAGCGCCGCACCCGCGTTGAAGAACAGGAAGAGAAGAAGCGAGGAGACGGTGGAAACGGCAAAGAGAAGGGCGCAGCAGGCGACCTCGTTGCGAAAGAAGCGGCGGTAGATCGTTTGGGCAAAAAGGATCGACACCATAGCGAATACAGCCAGGAATACGCGGCACAGGATCGCGGTGCTGTCATCGAATTGAAAGACCTCCACGAGATACGTAGGCATCCAGGTATCCAGGCCGTCGCGCAATGCGCCGTGCAGAATGATGGCGGCGAAGATCAAAAGCAAGGGAAAGAAAGCGGCGCGCGGCAGAGTAGCGGCCGGACGCTGCGAGTTTTCGGTGCTTGCCATAGGCAAGGGGCGCATGGAGATCCGCTTGCGCAAGAGGAAAAACAGCGCCGTGGTGGCAATGCCGAAGCCTGCACAGATATAAAAGACCGTTTTCCAGCCGGCAAAGGAAATAACAACGGGGGCGAGCAGAAAAATGGCGACCTTCGCGGCCGTGGAGCCGACGGTGAGCAGCGCCACATTGGCATTATACTCCTCTTCGCTCATGGCACGCACCATGATCTGAACGATGGGCGGCCAGAGCATCGACTGTACAAAGCCGTTGATGCCCCACAACGCGCACATTGCGGAAACGGAGCCCGCGCAGAAGGGAAAAATGAGGTTGATGACCGAGGTACAGCCGAGGCCGCACAGGATCATGTAACGGGGTTTGATGCGGTCACCGATGCGCCCGTTCACGATCTGGCCGATGGCATAGGTGGCGAACAGACACACGGGGATCACGGAAAGCTCTGCCTTGGAGAAGCCCGTGTCCGTGATAACTGCCTGAATGATCGAAGCAAAATTGATGCGGGTCAGATAGCCCGTAAAATAAACGCAGGTGAGCAATAGCGTAAGAGATCTTGGAGAAAGTTTTTTATTCATTTCGCACCTCTGAATCGCAATTATTCGCAAATCACGGTGAGCCCCGCCTCGCGGTATCTGTCACGGATATCGGGATCGAGCGCGGAGTCTGTCACCAACGTGTAGGCAGGGGAGAGGGGACAGATGCGCAGATGCGCGTTTTTTTCAAACTTACTGCTGTCGGCCAACACCACGGTGCGCGACGCCTGACGCATATAGGCGCGTTGCAGAGGATGGATCTCGGGCACGTAGTCCGAGATGCCAAAGGCCGTCGAAATGCCCGAGGGGCACAGGAAATACAGCGAGAAATGGCGGTTCTCGATCGTGTCGATCGCTTCCTGCCCGTAAAGTGCATTCTCCTCGGGGAGATACGTTCCGCCCGTGAGGATCAGGCGAATGCCGCGACATTCGCGCAACAGTGCCCACGCCTCCAGGGAATGCGTTACCACGGTGAGGTTTTTGAAGCCCGCCGACGCGATCACCTCGGCCATGACGGATCCCGTACTGCCGCACCCGACCACGATACTGTCGCCATCGTGCACGAAGCGAAGGGCCAGACGGCACAGTTCGCGCTTTTGCGCAAGATGCTCGTGCTGACGTGCTTCCAGATGCTGAAAGGGAACGGTCTCTTGCGGCAACACGGCACCGCCGTGCATACGCTGCAGAAGTCCCTTGGATTCCATTGCGATGAAATCCTTGCGCAACGTTTCGCCCGTCACGTCAAGCAATCGCATCAACTCGCCCGTTTGTACAGCGCCTTTTTGTTGTAATAATTGCAGAATTTTGTTCTGTCGTTCTCTGGCTAACATAGCGCCCTCCTTTTCGCAACATTTCGCAACCAAACACATTCTAACACATCAAATCTCTCGTGTCAATGCCTTTGGCGTAAAAAATGGGAACTTTGATATTTTTTTCTTGCGCCCTTGTAAAATCCATTAAAATATGTTAAAATAACTATGTTTGTATATAATTTTGGCGGTGCCCATTCGCACCGACCGAGAGGAGAGTGCAATATGAAAGAAAAATACTATCTGACAACCGCGATCGCTTACGCCTCCCGCAAGCCGCATTTCGGCAACACCTACGAGGTCATCATGGCGGACGCGATGGCGCGCTATAAGAGACTGCGCGGCTATGACGTGTTCTTCTGCACGGGCACCGACGAGCACGGTCAGAAGATCGAGAATCTGGCAAAAGAGGCAGGCATCACGCCCAAGGCCTACGTGGACGGCGTGGCAGGCGAGATCAAGGGCGTATGGGACGGCATGAACACCACCTACGACCGCTTTATCCGCACCACTGATGAGGATCACGTGGAGATCGTGCGCAAGATCTTCACCCGCTTTTTCAATCAGGGTGATATCTACAAGGGCAACTATGAGGGCTGGTACTGCACTCCCTGTGAGTCCTTCTTTACCGAAACGCAGGTGGTGGACGGCAAGTGCCCCGACTGCGGCAGACCCGTTCAGCAGGCAAGAGAAGAGGCCTACTTCTTCAAAATGAGCAACTATGCGGACAAGCTCATGGCGCACATTGAGGCGAAC
>JAZSGQ010000069.1:0-4960 GCA_045532805.1 Eubacteriales bacterium | reverse complement strand
CCGTTGCGGCATTTAGTGCCGCAACGGGGCCTTTTTTTGTTATATCTCCGTGTGTGCGCGATTGGGGACAGGGGGATCGGGCGGCACGCACAAGGGCGGGAGATCGGTCTTTTTGGATTTCTTTTTATTTTTGGGCATTGTGATCACCTCACACTTATTTTGCGCACCGTTTGGCCACTTATTCAAAAATTTCGTCCAAAATATTGTGTTCGGTGAAGTCGGGCGTAAAGGCGGGGTCGGCAGACTCTTTTTGCTGAAAGAATCCGTCAAAGCCAAGTTCAAAAGCGCGCCGCATAACGGCATCGTATTCAAAAGAAGTCAGGGAACGGTGCAAGTTTTTGGGGGCATTGGCGGGTGCGAAGTGGGGGGTGTACTGTCGCATCAGCGAGAGTTTGATCTGTTCGACGGGCAGGATCTTTGCCAGATGCTCCAGTACGGCAATCGAATCCTTGCGGCACGCAGGGAGCACCAAATGTCGCACCATTATGCCACTTATCATCATGCCATCCGCATCGAAACGTGCTTCTCCCACCTGCCTGTACATCTCCAAAAGAGCGGCAGTGGCGTGATCAGCATAATCGGGGGCGGCGGAGTATGCACCCCCGAGTTCGGGGGAAATATATTTGAAATCAGGGAGATAGACGTCCACCAGGCCCGCCAGGCGCGCAAGCGTTTCGGGGCGCTCGTAGCCGCCGCAGTTATACACGACGGGAATCTGCAGTTGTGGCCGTGCCAGCCGCAGGGCCGTGACGATGCGATCCGCAAAATGCGTGGGCGTGACGAGATTGACGTTATGCGCGCCCGCCTCCTGCAAGGCAAGGAACACGCGTGCGAGTTGCTCCTCGTCCAATTCCCTGCCAACGTCCGCTGTGCGAATGGCGCGATTCTGGCAGAAGATACAGCCAAGCGAGCATCCGACGAAAAACACGGTGCCCGAGCCGCGCGTGCCGCTGATGGGCGGTTCCTCGTAAAAATGCAGAGCGGCGCGCGCCACGCGGACACGGTCGCGCATACCGCACACGCCGCGTTCGCCGAGGTCGCGGCGAACACCGCACCGTCTGGGGCATAATTCGCACCGTTTTTCCATACCGTTCACCGCCCTTTCTGCTTTTGTACTATCATACCACATTTTTGTAAATTTTGCAAGAATTATCCGCAAAAGGCACACAAAACATCCGTTTTGTGATACAATAGGAGCAGTAGTTTGTTCGGAGGTTACGCTATGGAATACACGCCCTTACGCCGCGCGGAAATTCTGTGTATCGGCACGGAATTGCTGATCGGCGATATTGTGAATACCAACGCCGCCTATCTCTCGCGGCGCCTGGCCACACTCGGCATCGGTGTATATCGCCAGAGCGTGGTAGGTGACAATGCCGAGCGTCTTTCCAAAGATCTGGAAACGGCGCTTTCCCGCGCCGATCTCGTGATCACCAGCGGTGGGCTTGGCCCCACGGCAGACGATCTCACCAAGGAGACCGCGGCGCGCGTGTTTGGGCGCGAGATGCACTGCCACGAGGAATCGCTTGCGCGGATCGAGTCCTATTTTGCGGCCACGGGACGCATGATGACGCCCAATAACCGCAAGCAAGCCATGATGCCCGAGGGTGCCGTCGTATTTCCAAACGATTACGGCACGGCTCCCGCACTGGCGCTCGTCCGCGAGGACGGCAAGATTCTGGTGATGCTCCCCGGCCCCCCGCGTGAGTTGGAGCCGATCTTTCGCGAGCAGGTGGAGCCCTTTCTGCGTCCGCGCTGTGAGGCGGTGCTCTTCAGTCGCAACGTTCACATTGCGGGGCTTGGCGAATCCGCAGTAGAATCCCTGCTTCCGCGCGAGATCCTGGACGCGGACAATCCCACCGTAGCGCCCTACTGCGTGACGGGCGAAGTGCGTCTGCGCGTCACAGCGTGTGCGAGTCACGAGGCAAGCGCCGCCGCACTGTGCGATAAAACAGTGGAGATCATCAAAAACACACCCGTCGGTGGGTATATTTACGCCATTGACACCCCCTCTCCCGAAGCGGCGTTGCTACAAGAACTCCTGGACGCGGGGCTTGTGATGGCGAGTGCGGAATCCTGCACGGGCGGTCTTATTGCCAAGCGCATGACCGATCTTAGCGGCAGTTCGGCCGTATTTGCGGGCGGCGCCGTGACCTATCAGACACCGACCAAGACCGCACTGCTCGGCGTGCCCGAGGAACTGATCGCGACACACGGCGTGGTCAGCGCACCCGTGGCCGAGGCAATGGCAAAGGGTGCGGCAAAAACATTCCAAGCCGACGTAACCGTGGCCACCACGGGCTTTGCAGGCCCCGGCGGTGGCACCGAGCACGAGCCCGTTGGCACTGTGTATATCGCCGTCTGCGTGCGCGGCAAAATGTCTGTCCGACGCCTGTCGGTCTCGTCGATGCGCGACCGTGCGTATATTCGCGCCGTGGCCGCAACCAACGCAATTTTGGACACATTGCGCGCGATTCGACATCAAAATCACTGAAAATACTTTCTCGCACACGCGAAGATTGTATATAGTAACAAAAAAGTATTTCGCCCTTGACACTTTCTCCCTCATGCGTTAAAATATTAACAGAGATGCGAGGGGCGAAATGCCCACTTTTCTCACGAAGGAAGGATAAAATCATGGCACAATTTCGAAAAATCGGCATTTTGACTTCGGGCGGCGATGCACCCGGCATGAACGCGGCTGTTCGCGCCGTTGCCCGTAAGGCACTGGATCAAGGCGTGGAGGTCATCGGTATCGTCGGCGGTTACGCAGGCCTTATTGAGGACAAGACGGTTCCGCTCTCTCCCCGCACCGTTTCCAATATTATCTCTCGCGGCGGCACGATGCTCTACTCCAACCGTTGTCTGGAATTCCAGACCGAGGAGGGCATGAAGACCGCTATCGAGACCTGCCGCCGTCACGAGATCGACGCGATCGTGGCACTTGGCGGCGACGGCACCTTCCGCGGTGCTACGGACCTGACCAACCGCGGCATTCCGACCATCGGCGTGCCCTGCACCATTGACAACGATATCACCGCCACCGACTACACCATCGGCTTTGACTCCGCAATGAACACCGCACTCGGCATGATCGACTGTCTGCGCGACACGTGTGAATCCCACGCGCGTTGTAACGTGGTTGAGATCATGGGACGTGACTGCGGTCAGCTGGCACTTTACACGGGACTTGCCTCGGGTGCGGTTGCCGCTGTGATCCCCGAGGAGAACTTTGACGAGGAGAAGACGCTTGCTCGCATCAAGGCACTGAAGGATTCCGGCAAGCGCAGCTTCATCGTACTCGTCAGCGAAGGCGTTTTCACCGCCGACGGTAAGAAATACGGCGAGATCCTGACCAAGAAGATCGAAGAGGAAACGGGCGTGGAAACGCGCTTTGTACGCCTTGCTCACATCGTGCGCGGCGGTGCACCCACCCTGCGCGACCGCTTCACCGCAACCCGTATGGGTGTCAAAGCCGTGGAACTTCTGCTGGAGGGCAAGAGCAATCTTGTCATCTGCGAGATCGACGGCGAGATCACGGCACTGGATATCAACTATGCCCTGATCGCAGACCGCTACTACAAAAACAAACTCAAGCCCGGTGATCTGGACGCCTTCACACCCGAACAGATCGAGGATATGAAGGCACTTGCCGCCAAGCGCACCGAGGAGATTGCTTCCATTTACGGTATGCTCAAGGCTACCAGCAAATGATTTTCAAAACAAGGGAGACCATTATGAGAAAAGTGACCGTTATCGGCGCCGGCAACGTCGGCTCCACCATCGCCTACACGCTTGCCGTGGAAGGCGTGGCCAACGAAATCGTCATGATCGACATTCGAACCGATAAGGCCGAAGGCGAAGCCATGGATATCAGCCAGGCAGCGCCCTTCTTCAACGGAACGCGCGTGGTTTCCGGTTCCTATGCCGACGCCGCCGATTCCGACATCGTGATCATCACCTCAGGTATGGGACGTAAGCCGGGCCAGACCCGTCTCGATCTGGCACAGAACAACGTCAATATTCTGTGCGATATCGCACCGCAGATCACGCGTTATGCGCCCAACGCCATCTATGTGATCGTCAGCAACCCTGTGGACGTGATGACGTACGTCTTCCACAAGGTAACGAATATTCCCGCCGACCACATTCTCGGCTCCGGCACACTGCTGGACACCTCGCGTCTGCGCTCCCACCTTGCCGAGCACTTTGATATCAGCAAGCAGAACGTACACGCGCACGTCTTTGGTGAGCACGGTGATTCCTCGTTCATTCCGTGGTCGCAGGCAACGATCTCTTCCATTTCCCTTTCGCAGTATGCAAGCTGCCTGAAGGGCGATATGGTTGTGAAGCCGTTGGACACCGCAGACGTGGAGCATTACGTGCGCTCCTCGGGTGCAGAGATCATCGCACGCAAGGGTGCCACCTTCTACGCCGTGGCCGTAACGACGGTACATATCTGCAAGTGCATCTTTGGTGGCTCGGACACCGCTCTGACCGTTTCCACGATGCTGGACGGTGAATACGGCCTGTCCGACGTCTGTCTGAGCATTCTGACTGTGGTCGGCCGGGACGGTGTGAAAGCACGCATTCCCGCCGAACTCACCGAAGAGGAAATTGCCAAGCTGACGCACAGTGCACAGTGTCTGCGCAACGTCATCGATCAGATCACCATTCGCTATCCTAAAAAATAATCCAGTCAAAAGCCGTTTGCTTCACCCGAGGCGAACGGCTTTTTTATGCCCAAATCTTATTTCTCAAAAAAATTAAAAAAATTTCAAAAAAGGGGTTGATTTTTCTTTTGAGTTGTGTTATAATGCTTGAGTAGCCAATAAGGCCCCTTAGTCAAGCGGCTAAGACGTCGCCCTCTCACGGCGAAGGCATGGGTTCGATTCCCGTAGGGGTCACCAAAAACAAAAAGGACACGCAATAGCGTGTCCTTTTTGTTTTTGTTGGCCCC
>JAZSGQ010000039.1:0-13134 GCA_045532805.1 Eubacteriales bacterium | reverse complement strand
AGACCGCTTGGCCTCCGACTTCCGTTCGCGCCTTCGTTGACGATGCGCTCCAGCGTTTCGCACAATTTCTGTCTTGCCTCATCGGGGATATGCGCCAGTTTTTCGTGCAGGCCCTCGTTGATGAGTTCATACAGACTCTTTCCAAACATATTCGATTCCCACAACCGACGGGGGTCGCTTTCAAACTCGGCTAAAATATTCCGCACAAATTCCTCGGATTGCTGTTCCGTGCCGACGATGGGATTGATCTCGGTGCGAATGTCCGCGCGGATCATATGGATCGACTGTGCCGAGGCCGCAAGGCGCACACCGTAGCCGCCGCCCTGCTTTTCGATACTGGGCTTCTCCAGGCGCAGATCTCCGAGTTCGGGCATCACGATGCCGTAGCCGTGGCGGTCGGTCTGTTCCAGTGCCTCCGCTACGCGCGCATACTTCGCACGCACCAGCGCAAGATCGCGGATCAGTGCAAAGAGCGTGCGGTCATCGCGCACCTCCTCACCCGCAAACTCACTCAATACGTCATAATACAGCGAGCGTGAGAGCACGGGTGCGAGCGTGGCGCGACCGCTTCCCATATCCAGTTCCACGATCTCGACGGATTCCACCGCGTTGTTTTCGCACAAGCCCTCAAAGATCTCTGTCACGTCCCCCATACGGTACACCCCATCGGCAAGGCGGCAGATATCCGCCGTGAGTCCCTCCTTGATGGGATGCTCTTCGGGGAGTGCGGCCGCCCACTCGGGGAGCAGAAAGCGCACGGCACTCACGGGAAATTCGCCAAGGATCATCTGCAAAATGCCGCGGATATCCTCGGCACGCAGGGCAAGACAGTTCAAAAGAGCCACGGGCACGCCATAGCGCTCCTCCAGATCCTTTGCCAGTTTCGCCGAAACGGGACTTGCGGGATCGGCAGAGTTGAGCAGGATCGCAAAGGGCTTGCGCAGCTCCTTCATCTCGCGCACCAGACGCTCCTCTGCCCCCACAAAGGCGGCACGCGGGATCTCGCCCACACTGCCGTCGGAAGTGATCAGCATACCGATAGTCGCGTGCTCACACATCACGCGGCGCGTGCCGTACTCGGCGGCCTCGGCAAACGGCATTGCCTCTTCCTGCCAGGGGGTGTGCACCATACGGGCGGCACCGTTCTCCTCGCCACCCATTGCCTCGGGGATCATATATCCCACGCAATCGATCATCTTCACACGCATACTCACGCCCTCTCCCACGGTGATTGCCACCGCCTCGTCGGGCACGAATTTCGGCTCGGTCGTCATCACGGTCCTGCCTGCGGCGCTTTGCGGCATTTCATCTCTTGCCCGCTCCTTTGCGCTCTCCTCGGCCATATTCGGCAACACCAATTCCTGCATAAACCGCGTGATAAAAGTGGATTTTCCACTGCGCACAGGGCCAACGACACCGATATAAATATCTCCGCCCGTCCGACGGGCAATATCCTCATAGATGGAACGCTCTGCCATATCTTTCCCTCCGACTCGTGATTTGGTCGCTATACACTATGCCACGCATACGGAGAATATGACAAAGGGACCGCCTTGCGGCAGTCCCTTTCCTTATTTTAGTGACGTCAATGGTGGATCCGCACCAATTGTGCCACACCCTCAAGCAGTGCCGCCACCAGTGCGTCAACGTCCGCCGCGGTATTCTCACCCGACAGACTCACGCGCAACGAGCAATCCGCCTCGGCGGCGGGGAGCCCAAAGGCGATCAACGTGCCGCTGGGGCCGCTCGCATGCGACGAGCAGGCAGAGCCCGCCGACACGGCAATTCCCTTTTGCGAGAGGAAATGCAACATCGTTTCGCTCTTGATATCGGGCAGGGTGACGTTCACAATGTGCGGCGCGCGCACGGGAGGCAGATTCACCCGAATCTCACTCCCCGCCAGTGCGTCGATGAGGCACTGACAGTTCGTGCGCATTGCGCTCACGTCTGCGGCGCGCTTTTCAAGTCCCACGCGCACGGCCGCGGCAAAGCCCGCAATGCCGATCACGTTCTCCGTGCCCGAGCGGAAGCCGTATTCCTGGCCGCCGCCACCGTACACGGGCGAGAGCGCTCTCACCGTGAGCACACGAGGCGAAACAAAGAGTGCGCCGACACCCTTGGGGCCGTGTATCTTGTGCGCACTGACCGTGATGTAATCCGCACCCAGCGAGCGCGCCGTAAAGGGCACCTTCAGAAAGCCCTGCACGGCATCACAGTGACAGATGCAGTCGGGATTGGCGGGTTTCGCAGCGGCGAACACCTCGGCCACGGGGTATACCGCGCCCGTTTCGTTGTTCACCAGCATCATCGTGACCATAAAAAGATCACGGTTCAGGTGCGCTCGTACCGTCTCCATATCCAGCGTGCCGCCCTTGGTGGGCACACGCACGACGTGAAAGCCCTCCTTTTCCAGGAGCGCAAGGTTTTCCAGCACGGACGGGTGCTCGGAATCGGTCGTGAGGATCGTGGCGGCCGCCCTCCTCGCTTTGGCACGCGCCGTGCCAAGGAGCGCGAGCGCCGTTGCCTCCGTGCCCGAGCCCGTAAAGATCAGTTGACCGTTTTTAAGATAGCGCTCACCGAGCGCCTCGCCGATCACGGCGCGGCTTTCCTTCAGCAACGTGGCGGCCGCCAACCCCTCGCCATGCAAAGAGGAAGGGTTGCCGAAGCACTCCATTGCCTGTGACATTGCGCGTTTGGCCTCGGCGCAGAGTGCCGTGGTGGCGCTGTTATCCAAGTAAACAGACATCATTTATCGAAGCACGAAGTTGGCGCGAATGCTCTCCACGTCCTCCAGGTGCGTGGCGAACACGCTCTCCTTGGCGGTGTAGGTCAGGGTGTACACCATCTCGCCCTGCACCACGTAGAACTGCATGAACTGGTACACGGTGCCGCCAAGCGAAGCCGTGTAAACGTAGCGCTTGCCGTCGATACCGCCAAGCACCGCGTCACCGCACTGCTCCTCAAGGAGCGTGAACTCCTTGAATGCGCTCTCGATCTCGGGGCGCGCTTTTTCCGTCCAATAACTCTCTGCCGTATAGGCCTGTTCCATCAGATACGAGGTGGCCAGTACGTTGGCACCGTCGTTACTGGGAGAATTGGCCGAGGAAAGTTTGGTCTGCTCGATCCAACCCTCGGGCACGTATAAGTAAAATTTTGCATCGTCCGCGGCGGCATTTTTCATACCGTCGGGGGTGTTACTCTTATTGCACGCCGCCAAAACGCCGACGCACAGTACAAGCAACAGTACTGCACTCACAATTCTTTTCATGTTACACCGTCCTTATGTTTTTTGAATCTGTCGCACCTGCTCGGCGGCCGAAAGCACGCCGATGCGACCGCTCTCAAAGGTCAGACCGCCCTGGAAAAACACCGTGTAGGGGGGCTTGAGCGGGCCGTCTGCCGAAAGTTCGATCGAGGCACCCTGCACGAACGTGCCCGCCGCCATGATCACCTCGTCCTGATAACCGGGCATCGCCCAGGGCTCGGGCGTGACGTAGGCATCGACGGGAGAGCCCGCCTGAATGCCGCGGCAGAAGGCGCACAGTGCCTCGGCACTGCCCGTCTTTACGGACTGAATGATATCCGAGCGCAATTCCTCGGGCGCGGGCTCGACCTCAAAGCCGAGTTCGCGGAAGATGTAAGCGGCAAAGTGCGCGGTCTTGAGCGCCTCGGCCACGGTGTGCGGCGCGTAAAACAGACCCTTGTACATATTCTTGTTCTCGCCGAGCGTCGCACCCACTTCAAGGCCGATGCCGGGGCAAGTGAGACGGTAGGAGCAAAGTTCCACGGCGCGTGCCGTGCCCGCGAGATATCCGCCCGTTTCGGCCATACCACCACCGGGATTTTTAATAAGCGATCCGATGGCAAGATCGGCGCCCACTGCGGGGGGCTCCAGTTCCTCGGTGAACTCGCCGTAACAGTTATCCACCACCACGAAAGCGTCGGGGCGAATGGCCTTGACTTCCCTCACGGCCTCACCGATCTCGGCAACCGTGAGTGTGCGGCGGTTCAGATATCCCTTGGAGCGCTGAATAAAGCAGACCTTCACACGCTCCCCCTCGGGGGAACGCAGGAACGCCGTGACCGCGTCCAGATCCA
The DNA here is from genome assembly GCA_045532805.1 of Eubacteriales bacterium. Classification (GTDB taxonomy): domain Bacteria; phylum Bacillota; class Clostridia; order Oscillospirales; family CAG-272; genus Firm-07. The sequence continues at coordinate 9,036 of JAZSGQ010000039.1, read as the reverse complement.
GCGTTTTGCCGTCCTTTAAGTCGATCTGGCGGTAACTTACACCGAAATCCGCGAGAGACCCGTCTCCCGCCTTGCCTGCGATACCGATGACTTCCTCCAACGTATCGTAGGGCTTGCCCGCGATCGAGAGCATAACGTCACCGGGGCGCAGAAGGCCGAAAAGGCCAATGGCAAGCGCCTGCGTGCCGTTGACGATACTGTGACGGACGAACGCCGCCTCGGCGCCCATCACGTCCGCAAAGATCTTGTCCAGCGTTTCGCGTCCTCTGTCATCGTAGCCGTAGCCACTGGAGCCCGCAAAGCACGCGGCGTCCACGCGATGCTCGGCAAAAGCGTGCATCACCTTAGCCGTGTTCCTATGCGCCAGTGCCGAGATTTTGGCAAATTGGGGCGCCAGTGCCTGTTCGGCCTTATCGGCCAGTGTCAGTAATTCTTCGGAGAAAGTCATTCGTCCATGCCTCCGATATAAGCGATCGCAAGATCCACGGCGGCCTTGGCATCACGCAGGTCGATCATTTCCACACCCGAGTGAATGTAACGGCTGGGCAGAGAGAGCGCGCCCGCACGGCAACCGAAGCCCGTCATCTGTACGGCAGAGGTATCCGTACCGCCAAAGGTCAGGATCTCGCACTGTGCGGCGATCCCGCTTTCCTTGGCCGTGTCCAGCAGTTCCTGCACAAGACCCGTGTGGCAGATCACGGAATTATCCTTGATCTTTACGGCGACACCGCCGCCCAATTTCACCGCCATGGGCTTGGCACCCTGTGCGTCACCCGTGGCCGTCACGTCAAAGATCAGCGCAAGATCGGGCGCAATGGCAAATGCCGCAGGACGTGCGCCGCGACAACCGACCTCCTCCTGCACGGAGAAGACGTAATAGATATCGTGGACGGGCGCGGTCAATGCCTCGGCGATCTTCACAAGGCAAGCACAGCCGATGCGATCGTCCAGCGGTCTGCCGCACACGCGATGCGTGTTCAGGCGCGTCAAATGCGGCACAAGCGCACAGGTGTCACCCACCTTCACGCGCCGTTCGGCCTCCTTTGCGCTCGCGGCACCGATGTCGATCACACACTTGTCCGCGCCCGGCGTTTTACCTGCGGGAGCACTTTCCTCGGGGACCAGCACACCGCGCGTGCCATTCTCGAACACGACCTCACTGTACACGGCCGCGCCATAGGAAATACCGCCCATGGGGGCCACACGCACCATACCGTTTTCCTCGATAAAGGTCACGATAAAGCCGATCTCGTCCATGTGTGCACAAAGGAACACCTTTTTGGCGTCCTTGGCGCTACCGCGCTTGAGGCAAGTCAGATTGCCCATGGCATCCGTCGTCACCTCGTCACAAAGCGGAAGCATCCGTTCGGCGATCACGCCGCGAATATAATCCTCTCTGCCCGATACCGAGGGGGTAACAGGCAACAGTTTTTTCAACGTGCTATACATAATCAACCTTCCTTTTTCCAGTCATTGAGCATCGCCACAACGAGTGCGCGCATCGCCTCGTAATCGCGCACGGCCGCCACGGAAACGGGTGCGTGCAGGTAGCGGGTGGCGGCAGACAGCGCAAGACAGCGCGTGCCCGCGCCACTGCGTTGAATGTGTGCGGCATCGTTGCCGCCCGAAACGTAACGCTTGATCTGTACGGGGATCCCTTGCTCCTTTGCCGTATCCAGTGCAAAGCGAATGAAGTCCCTGTCGTAAATAGTGGAGCGATCGGCAAGAGAAAGCACACCGCCCTCTCCCACTTTTGCCACACGGCACGCGTCCGCCACGTCGGGCAGATCGGCGATCGCCGTGGTTTCCAGCACGATCGCCGCGTCGGGCGCGATGCGGTTGGCCGTGACCAGTGCACCCGATTTGCCGATCTCCTCACGCACGGTGAAGCAGAACCACAGATCCAGCGGCAACTGCCCATCCGCGACGCTCCGCAATACTTCGATAAGGAGCGCACAGCCCATACGGTCGTCCAGCGCCTTGCCGCGCAGATACGAGCCGTCCTTTCCGAAGGTGGCAAAGGGCGTATCGAACACGCCAAAGTCGCCAAGCGACACCATCTGTTCCGCGTCCTCACGGTCGCGCGCGCCGACGTCGATATACATCTGCTCCTGCTCGGGACATTTTTTGCGCTCGTCGGCAGACTGCAGATGAATGCCCTTTGCGGCGATCACGCCCGCGACGCGCTTGTTCTCGTCGCCGATCAGCACGTTGCGTCCGCAGAGCACGCGGGGATCGATGCCACCGAGCGTATCGAAGCGCAAAAAGCCGTCGTCGTCGATCTCGGTGATCATAAAACCGACCTCGTCCATGTGGGCCGAAAGCATCACGCGCGGTGCGCCCTCGGGACCCGCAAGGTGTGCCACCAGATTGCCCATACGGTCGGATTGCAACGCGACGGGCAGTCCCGCAAGTTCCTCGCGGATCGCGTCTGCGACCTCGCCTTCACAGGAGGTCGGTCCAAAAGAGCGCGAAAGTTTTTCGATCAGTTCAATTCCCTCTCTCATAGAACACCTCCGCGATCTCCTTATCGGTCACGAATGCACGGACCAGCGCTGTCAACTGTTCGGCATCCTTCATATCCAGCATTTCCACAAACGTGTGCATCGCACGGAGCGGCACACCCACGTCCACCACGGGAACACCCGCACCCACCAAATGCAAGTCCGACGTGTTGGTGCCCGTGTTGGTCGCCGCGACGCTCACTTGCCACGGGATCCCCGCGCGCGTGGCCAGTGCCTCAGTCATCTTGGTCAGCGTGCGATCCACAATGGCACTGCGCGTGATGGAGGGGCCTTTGCCCATCACCACGGTCTCCTTCTTTTCGGTATCGGGCGTTCTGCCCAGATTGACGTCGATGACCATGGCGTAGTCGGGCTTCACAAAAAATCCGCCCGCCGCCACGCCGCTCGTACCCGGCGTTTCCTCGTGTACCGAGAGCAGAAGGTATACGTCACCCGCGAGTTCCTTTGCGGGAATATCCAGCAGTGCACAGGCGGCACAGGCGGCGCACGCCTTGTTGTCCAGGCCCTTGCCCACCAAGCGGTCGTTGGCAAGGAAGGTGTAGCGCGGCGCAAAGCCCACGGGTGTGCCCACGCGCACCAACTGTTCCAGTTCCTCGGTGGGATATCCCGTGTCGATCAGCAAGCCGTCCATCGGCGTCAGTTTGCGCTCCTCGTCCGCCTTTTGCAGATGCGGCGGGGTGGAGGCGATCACGCCGTCCAAAACCTGTTTGCCATAGATCTTGACCTCTGCCGCGGGCAGCGTACGCAGATCAAGACCGCCCACAGATGCCACGCGCAAAAAGCCGTCCTTTAAGATCTCGTAGACGTACATACCGATCTCGTCCATGTGCGTATCGATCAGGATACGGGGCGCATCGGCGCGTCCGCAACGGCGCACCAGATAGCGATTGCCCACCTCGTCCGTGATGTCCTCGTCGAAATCCGACATCAGGGCGCCAAGGCGCTCGCTGTCATAGGTCTCATAGCCCGTAATACTCATTAGCCCCGCCAGTGCGGGGATCCATTCACGAAGCTCCAATTTTTATGTTCCTTTCTTCTTCAAATTCTCTACCAAACGGCAAAATACTTCGCCGCGTTCTTCAAAATCACGAAACTCTCCAAATGCCGTGCACCCCGGAGAAAGTAGCACCGTGTCGCCACTTTTTGCGTATTCGGCCGCCGCGCGGAAGGCATCGGCAAACTGCGTGTGCGCCTCGCACGGCACGCGCTCTGCGAGCATACGCGCGAGTTCTTCTGCTGTGTCGCCGTAGAGATATACGGCGCGCGCGTGCGCGATAAACGAAGCCGCAAGCGGAGAGAGGTCGATGCCCTTTCCTCTGCCACCTGCGATCACAATGGGGGAGCGATCCAGCGCCGAAAGCGCCGCCGCCGTCCGCGTGGGCGAAGTGTCGATCGAACTGTTGATATAGGTCACGCCGTCCACCGTGTCCACGTACTCCAGGCGGTGCCTGACACCGCGAAACTCGCGCGCCACAGTGAGGATATGCGTTTTTTTTACAAAAGGCAACACCGCCGCAACTGCCGCGGCAAAGTTTTCCCTGTTGTGCTTGCCCGGTAAGCGAAAATCGCGGAAAACCGATACCGTTTCCGAGCCAAATACCGTTTGTAGGCAAAGCGCGTCACCGTCGATCCACACGTGATCACCGCGCGACGGCATCTCGCACCGCTCGCCAAACCAGGTCACGGGGATCCTCGCACGACTCCCGATCTCGCGCGTCATATCGCACGCCACATTCGTCACAAGACGCGTAGCACCCGTGCATATACGGCACTTGGCCGTGGCATACTCCGTGAAGTCGGTATGCCAGTTGAGGTGATTGGGCGTGACGTTGGTGATCACCGCAATATCGGGGGCGGGTGCGGTCATCAGTTGAAAACTGGAGAGTTCCACCACGGCAAAATCGCGTGCCGTCAAGGTGTCCAGGTGCGAGAGCAACGGCACGCCGTTGTTGCCACCCAACACCGTGTGCCGTCCCGTCGCGCGCAACAGTGCCGCGATCATATTTGAGGTGGTGGTCTTGCCGTCACTCCCTGTCACACCGATCACGGTGGCGGGCGTATGGGAAAGGAAGAGATCCGCCTCCCCCGTCAAGACCGCACCGCGCGCCATTGCGCGGCGAACGGGTGGAATATCGGGGCGAATACCCGGGGAACGAACCAGCACGCTCTCGCCAAACGTTTCGGGGAAATCATCGTAAAATCTCACCCCGTTTGCGGCGTAATGCGCTCTCACCCCGTCGGGCACGCCCCCTTGCGCATACACAGTCGGGACGTTTCCGTGCGACAGCAAAAAATCCGCCGCGCTCTGTCCCGCGCGGCCAAAGCCGAGGAGCGCCACGTCAGCGTCCCTCAGTTGTTCCATGGATAAACCGGAAGTTCTCATAAGACTCACACTCCACATATTCATCCATAGTATATTATACCCTTTCTGCGTGACGGGTGCAAGGGGCAAAACGATTTTTTTGAAAAAATGTTTCCGCCACTTTACAAAAATCACAAGATATGGTATAATATTATGGTAATCTGGCACAACATACACGAAAACGGAGGCGACAGAATGTCCGCAAAAGAAAAAACAATCGCATATGGAAATGACGCCATAACTGCCCTCAAGGGCCCTGACCGCGTCAGGAAGCGCCCCGGCGTTATTTTCGGCTCGCAGGGTCTTGACGGATGCGAGCATGCGTTTTTCGAGATTCTCTCCAACTCCGTTGACGAGGCACGCGAGGGACACGGCGACGTCATTACCGTCACCGCCTTTCACGACCTTTCCATCGAGGTCGATGACCGCGGACGCGGCATTCCCCTGGGATTTAACCAAAAAGAAAATCGCTGGAACTGGGAACTGATCTTCTGCGAACTCTACGCAGGCGGCAAATACGACAACAACAAAAGCGGCGCGGCTTACGAGTATTCCCTTGGCCTCAACGGCCTTGGTGCCTGCGCCACGCAGTACGCCTCCGAGTATATGGACGTCAAGTCCTTTGACGGCGAGCAACTGCACACCATCTCCTTCAAACGCGGCAACCCCGTCACCAAACTGGAATCCCGCCCGCTGGAGCGCCGTGAGCGCCGCCGCGGTACCGTGATCCGTTGGCGCCCCGACATCGACGTATTCGACGATATCCGTATTCCCCACGATTTCTTCATCAGCACCATGCACCGCCAGGCGGTGGTCAACCCGGGCATCAAGTTCCTCCTGCGCCTTGAGCAAGAGGACGGCAAATTCCTGGAGCACGCCTTTGTGTACGAGAACGGCATCACCGATTATCTGTTGGAGCTTGCCGGAGAGACCGCCAAGACCGAGCCCGTACTCTGGCACCTGGAGACCAAGGGACGCGATCGCGAGGACAAGGAAGACTACAAACTCAAAGCCGATATCTCCTTTTGCGTGTCGAATTCCCCCAAGCCCTTTGAATACTATCACAACTCCAGTTTCCTGGAGCACGGCGGTGCCCCCGAGCGCGCCGTAAAACTTGCCTTCACCAACGTGCTGAACAATTATATCAAGTCCAAGGGCAAGTACACCAAAAACGAGAGCGCGATCACCTTTGACGACGTGCGCGACTGTATGATCCTTGTGATCAACAGTTTCTCTACGATGACCTCGTACGAGAACCAGACCAAGAAATCGATCACCAACACCTTTATCTACGAGGCACTCAAGAATTTCATCACTGAGCAATTCAACTTCTACCTGGTGGAACACCCCAAGGAAGCCGAGATCTTCGCCAATCAGGTGCTGATCAACAAACGCAGCCGCGAAGCGGCGGCGAAGGCGCGCACCGACTTTAAGGAAAAGATCAAGGGAAAGATCGATATCTCCAACCGCGTGGAAAAATTCGTGGGCTGTCGCTCCAAGGACCCGAACGTGCGCGAGTTGTATATCGTGGAGGGCGATTCGGCATTGACCTCCTGTAAACTGGGTCGCGCGGCCGATTTCCAGGCCATCATTCCCGTGCGCGGTAAGACGCTCAACTGCGTCAAGGCCACGTACGACCGCATCTTCAAAAACGACATCATCATCGACCTTCTGCGCGTCATCGGTTGCGGCGTTGAGGTGGACCCCAAAAAGGTCAAGGTCAAGGCAGACCTCAATCAATTCGACCTGAACGATCTCAACTGGTCCAAGATCATCATCTGTACCGACGCCGACGAGGACGGTTTCCAGATCCGCACGCTGCTCCTCACGCTCTTCTATCGCTTGCTCCCCACGCTCCTGCAGGAGCGCAAGGTGTTCATTGCGGAATCTCCCCTGTTTGAGATCACGACAAAGGACGAGATCCTCTTTGCTTACAACGAATTTGAAAAGGCAGAGATCCTCAAAAAACTGGAGGACGCAGGCACCAAGTACACGTTGCAACGCTCCAAGGGTCTCGGTGAGAACGAGCCCGATATGATGTGGAAAACCACGATGAATCCCGCCACCAGACGTCTTGTGTCGGTCGAGCCCGCCGACGTGGAACGCACCGAATATATGTTCGACGTGCTCATGGGTGACAACCTGGCCGAGCGCAAGGTGTTCATTGCCGAGCACGGCGGTGAATACGTCAAGGACGCAGATATCTGAAAAAAGCCAGAAAACGGATACCGTTTTCGGGCTTTTTTTATTTCAGGACAGAGGAAAGCACGTTGCCGACCGCCTGTGCCATACTGACAAATCCCGCATCGTTCGGGTGACAGTTATCGACCAGTGCGACCTCGCGCACAAACGGAGAAATGAGATCGGGACCCGCTATAAAATAGACGTTCTGATCCCCCGCCGCGCGCGCACGCTCAAAGGTCGCACGGATAATTTCCAGCCGCTCCTTTTCCACCTCGTTCAGGTAGTATTGCGGACGTGTCAGCATCAACACAGGCAGATCGGGTTGTGCCGCACGGATCCGCTGAAACATACGCTCGTGCGTGGCCGCGAGATACTCAGGAGTCGGCGCATTATAATCGTAATCATACACAAAGGCCGCCATGGGCATCCCTGCGATGTGCTCCGCTATCGCGTCCTCCGCCTTTCCACTCCCTGAAAATCCGAGATTGATGTGATCGTAGTGCAGAGTCCTTGCGACGATGCTCGTATACGCATTACCGGGGCGCGACGCACAACCGCCCTGCGTGATCGAAGAGCCGTAGAACACGATGGGATCGGGGCATGGGTAGCGGAACGGGCTCTCCAGCACACTTCCCTCCTTCACGCCGATCAGAAGACGGGTCACGCCCGCATACAGCGGGAGATTGACGGTGTACTCACACACGCCGCCTTGATGCGTGGTGATCACGCTCTCAAAGCAGTCCTCGATCTCAAAGGGAGGTCTGTACGTGCCGAGGTAATGCGTGCCCGAGTAAAGATCAAGTCCGATACTACCCGTCAACGGGAAATGCGACATTTTTGCGAGATTGTGCATCTCGGCGTGGATCGCAATATACGGGCTGTCCGTCAAAAAGCGCACTCGGCCGCCTGCGGTGTGCGTGTGCAGCTTGTATACGTTCTTGCTCACACAGCGCGCCACCTCCTCGGGCAAGCGGCGGTAGCAACCGTTTTCAAACTGCACGCCGCAGACTTCAAACGGCTCCGAGCAAACGTCATAAAATACAAGATCCTGTTGATCCAGTGTTGTTTTGATCTGAAAATTTTTATCGATGCGTGCAATATCCATAAAGCAAACCTCCGCGAAAGCACTGCGGTTTCATTCTACCACACTCCCCCGCCGATGTCAAGCAAAAAGACATGGGACGCCGCCGTCGCATATACTGTTCAAGCAGGGGAGAATACTGCAAAAAGCGCAACTCTCTCTTGCTGTGAAGAATTCGCCCGCACGAACGTGCGCTTGTGGCGTAAAAGGAGTTTGTGATGAGTTGTAGAAACTGTTCTGATCTTAACGGCTTTCCCTTCCGCCGTTGTCCCGTCTGCGGACAATGCTGTGAGGGGGCAGTAGGTCCGCAGGGACCCGTCGGCGAGCGTGGTCCTGTCGGACCCAGAGGGCCTATGGGCATACGCGGTCCGCGAGGTCCCGAGGGAGAACAAGGTCCCCTTGGCCCCAGAGGGCCTATGGGAGCACAGGGCGCGGTTGGACCGCAGGGGGCCGTCGGTCCTCGAGGTCCCGTAGGGCCGCAGGGCCCCCAGGGTCCCGTCGGCGAGCAGGGCCCCATCGGTGAGCAGGGCCCCATCGGTGAGCAGGGTCCCATCGGTGAGCAGGGTCCCATCGGCGAGCAAGGCCCCATCGGCGAGCAAGGTCCCATCGGTGAGCAAGGCCCCATCGGCGAGCAAGGCCCCATCGGTGAGCAGGGTCCCATCGGTGAGCAGGGCCCCGTCGGTCCCCAAGGCCCCATCGGCGAGCAGGGTCCCATCGGTGAGCAAGGCCCCATCGGTGAGCAGGGCCCCATCGGCGAGCAAGGCCCCATCGGTGAGCAGGGTCCCATCGGTGAGCAAGGCCCCGTCGGCGAGCAGGGCCCCGTCGGTCCCCAAGGCCCCATCGGTGAGCAGGGTCCCATCGGCGAGCAAGGCCCCATCGGTGAG
>JAZSGQ010000002.1:0-6285 GCA_045532805.1 Eubacteriales bacterium | reverse complement strand
ACCCAAAAAACAGCGCAGAAAGCACGCTTTCTGCGCTGTTTTTTTATCCCAGTCGCAGACTTGGTATATCGTCAGCCCTTCAGGGCTGGATATCATCAATAACGGCAAGCCGTTATTGTATATCATCACGCTTTCGCGTGTATCTCCTGCGACTTGATGATATACAATGCTTTCGCGTTGATTATTCCTTGATCTCCCGCCACTTTCGCGGCAGGAGCGAGAGCGCAAGGAGTGCTTGCGAGGGCACGTAAAAGACCCACGCGAGGTTGAAGCCGGGGTGCGCGAGTCGGTAGAGGAGGGACTCTTTGGCAAGCGGCAGATACCCTTCAATGAGGGAAAGTCCCACGAACACGTCGCAGAAGACAAACAGGAGCAATCCCGTGGCAAAGAGCCAATTCCGCTCTCGGGAAAGGAATGCAAGCACGACGTTGAGAAGGAGATTGGCGAAATAAAACAGGGAGACCAGCGCCACCTTGTCCGCGCCCTTGCCGAGTACGAGGAGCGTGAGGAGCACGGCAAGGAGCGATACGCCGCCGCGCACGGCAAGCTGCACCGTGCGGCGCGTTCTGCCCGCTTCCTCCAAGCATAACCTTGCACCGTAAGCAAACTGTGTGACGGAGAAGAACAGCATTGCCGCGAACTGTGGTTGCTCGGGGTGCACCACCAGAAAATAGTCGGCGCACACGGTGCAAACAAGCGCCAGTTGCGTGAAGCCCCAGTGCGGTGAGCGCTCAAAAAACAGTGCGAAAAACGCGCAAGCAAGGATCACAGCGCCAAAGGATACCCACATCACGGCGCGCCCCGACAGGGTCTGCACGAGAATGCCGAGCGTTAACTCTGCCGCGGCAAACGCGACCACGGCGGTAAGCAGACAACGCTTATTTTTCCACATGATAATGCTTGTTGACAAGACCGATAATGCCGCGGACAACGGTGTAAATGATGGCGGCTACCAGCACGAAGCCGAAGAGATACAGCAATAAGAATACGGGGTAGGGGATCAGGTGGTCGATGCTGGAGAGAATGGGCAGTGTGCACTCAAAATACGGGCTGATGAAGAACATATTGAAGGTGTCCTCGGCACCCACGGCACGCAGACCGTGATACACGCCGACGTTCAGGACGATGGCGATCACGCTCATCAGTGCAAAGACGGATACACCGCCGAGAAAATAGTCGCGCGTAAGGTGACGGCGATTGCGCACGGCAAGCCAGATGCCGAGCGCCACCTGCAGTCCGTGATGTACCATGGTCTGAATGTTCACGCCGATGGTGGCGGTGAACACGTCGTTGGGATAGAACATCACGGCAAGACCGCCGAAAAGCGAAAACGTGGAAAGGAACGCAAGGCACGCATTCCGCGCACGTCCGTTCTCCAGGAAAATGGCAAAGGGAAGCACGTAGATGGGCGTGGAGCAGAACTGATAGGGGAACGCATACCACGCATAGTCCCACACGGCATCTGTGGTGCCGGGTTCAATGGCAAAAACGAGTTGCTTGTAGATCTCAAGCACCACCATGGTGCACCAGGCGGCAAGCAGTACGCGGCGCACCGTCTTGTCGTCGGCGTCGCGCATACGTACGCAAAGGAACACGGTCAATGCGACCGTCAGAGCGAACATCAACAGATGATACCACCCGTAATTGGTCGGCGTCGGCATTTCGGCTTGTAATGCAATCAGTATTTTTTCAAAGATACTCATAGCAAACCCTCCGATCGTATATCGTTACACCCCCCATTATAGACCTTCCTCCCCGGAAAGTCAATAAAAAAATGCGAGAGGGGATCCCTCTCGCATTTTTGTGAGTTTAGCAAACTTCGAAGTTGTAAAGGTGTGCCACGGAACTGCCGTAGTTCTCGATCATCAGTTCGCTTGCGTAGGTGGACAGGGGCACAAAGCGGATCGCCTTGGCGGTCACGTCCAGTTTCTCACGAATGAAGCGTTGATGATTGTCGCAGGTCTCGTAAACAGTCTCCCACTTGCCGTCCTCTACCTCTGCCTCGATCTTGAAGTGCTTGATGAGGCACTTGGGGAAGCCGAAGGTGGTGTTGTTGTGGCTTGCGGGGAAGAACAGTACCGCAGAAGTGTGCAGACCGTTGGGGTTGCCCTCCACGAATTCGCGGTTCAGGTCGCTATCCAGCACCAAGCGGAAGCCGCTCACGTGCGTGGGTGCGTCAAAGGTGTAGGTGATGGCCTTGTTGGTCTTGCCGAAGTAGCCGTTGTCCTTGCCCCAGATGCGGCGGTCAAGGCCGTTGATCAGGTCGGAGCAGTCGCCGTAGTCACAGGAAAGCGTTGCGGCGGCGGAAAGGGCGTAGGGCTTGCGGCGAAGGCCGGGCAGGAAGCAATCGTCCTCCATCAGCGTCGCCTGGATCTCGCCGATCTTCTGCTGACCTGCCTCACGGGGAAGCAGACCGTACTTGGTGGCGATGGCCGCGGCAGTACCAACTGCCTGACCGATCACGCCGATGGTACCCATCACGCGCGTGGTGCTGAAGCCAACGTGCGTTGCACTGATGTTTCTGCCTGCGAACATCAGGTTGTCGATGTTCTTGGAGTAGAGTGCGCGGTAGGGAATGCCGTAGGGCTCGGACAGACGGCGCTTCTGCAGGTGGCCGCCGTTCTTTGCGTTCATGTAGAAGCCGCCGGGCAGGTGGTTGTCGATCTGCCAGCCGCCGTAAGCCACAACGTCCTCAAAGGGCGTGCAGTTCTCCACGTCGTGCTGGGTGATGATGTAGTCACCGACGTAACGGCGGGACTCTCGCTTACCGGGCAGGAAACTGACCCACTCCAGATCCCAGTTCTCGGCACCGTGGTCGCCGTGGTTCTTGATGTGATCCCAAACGCCGAACGCGATCTTGAGCAGCTCGTCACGCACTTCCTCGGTGTCGGCGATGCTGTCCTGCATACCGCCAAGCTCGATCCAGTAGAAGTTGGTGTTGATCGCCTTGAGGTTGTGGGGCTTGTTGTTCATTGCCTCGTCGGTGGGGAACTTGTGTGCCCATGCAGGGGGCGTGTAGCTGATGGGGTGATCGGTCTCGCGGCACTGCATCATAATGCTCATGCCCATGGTATGGTTGTCCGCAACCTCAAGGCCGAACTCCTCGCCAAACTCCGACTTTGCCTCGCGGCCAACGCGGAACTCTGCGCCCGTGAGAGGTGCAAGAATGCTATCGCCCGATGCGTCAACAAAGATCTTGGCCTTTACGGTGTGGCGCTTGTAGGTGGTCAGCTGGAAGCCTGATACCGTCTTGATATGGTCGCCCTCCATCTCCACGTCACAGCAAGCGCAGTTGAGCAGAAGTTCAATGTTCTCCTCAAAGCGGACCTTTTCGTAAAGGAGTGCGTCCCAGGTCGTGAAGTTACGGGTGGGGTTGCGATACATATTGTCGAGCAGAAGCTCTTCCATAATACCCGTTTCCTGCAGGTCGCGTACACGGGTGCCTGCGCCCGAGATCCACATACGGATCTCACTGCTGGCGTTACCGCCCAGCACGGGACGGTCCTGCATCAAAAGGACTTTTGCTCCGGTTCTTGCCGCAGAGATTGCGGTAAACATACCGCCGATGCCGCCGCCAATCACGCAAACGTCGACCTCGTGCATCACGGAATTCAGCTTTGCATTCATGTCAAAAACTCTCCTTAAATTTTTTTTGAAAATTGAGTTGCTTTTCGGGTTAGGTGGTGCTATAATAAGTATACACTTCACAGAATGAATTTTCTTGCCTAGATGTGACTACAAATTTTCGTTTTGTGATAATGCGGGAGGTTCTATGAAACTAATTGCACATTATCCGGGAGGTATGGGTGGCTCGCGACATATCGGCGCGAACTGGCGCGAGAATTATATCAACGACCGTCTCTTTTATTCGCATCGCACGACCGAGTATGACAGAGACAGTTTTCCTTCTACCTTGCATTACCACGATTATTATGAAATGGTGGTGTACGCGCAGGGTGACATTCATTATATCTGTGAGACCGAGGCCTACCGCCCGCAGTACGGTGACGTCATCGTGATCCCCCCGGGGCAGTTGCATATGTCGATGCTGGATGCCGACAGTTCGCATTACGTCCGCCACGTGTTTTACTTCTATCCCGATGCGTTTGACGCGATCGGTTGCGGTGCGCTGACCGACTTTTTGCGTGGTGAAGGTATGGATACGATGACGGTGCTCTCTCCCACGGGGCGCAGGGAACTGCTCTCGCTGCTTGCCGATCTGGATCGGGCGCTGGAGTGTGACACGCCCAAGGAGAATGCACTGGCGCTGGCCTATATTCTGCAAATTTTTTATATGGTCGGTATGGCGCGCTCACAGCGGCGCGTCGGAGAAGAGATCCTTCCTGAAAACGTGCTGGCCATTCAGCGCTACATCGACGAGAATTTTGGCGAGATCGTGTCCGTGGGTGACATTGCCGCCCACTTTTATTACAGCCGCGAATACGTTTCCAGACTGTTCAAGCAGTATTTCAATACCACCGTGGCCGACTACCTGCGCACGCGCCGCGTGGCGTACAGTTGTACGCTCATTGCCGAGGGCATTCCCTTGAGCGAGGTGTGTTTCCGCGCGGGCTTTGGCAATCTTTCCACTTTCATTCGCTCTTTTCGCGCCGTCACAGGGATGAACCCTTCGGCCTACCGGGCGTTGCAATGATCTTCCTCTTTTTACATTTTACAACAATTTTGAAAACCCACTTGCAAAACGGATAAAAGTGGTGTATAATAAACTAAATAAATTTATACTCAAGGAGATATGGCCATGGCATTTTATTACAGCGAGCCCTCTCATACCTTCAATGAATATCTGCTCGTTCCGGGGTATTCCTCCAGCGAGTGCATTCCGACCAACGTTTCGTTAAAGACGCCGCTGGTGCGCTTTAAGAAGGGGGAAGAACCCGCACTGTCCCTGAATATTCCGATGGTTTCCGCCATCATGCAGTCGGTCTCGGGCGATCGCCTGGCCGTGGCTCTTGCACAGGAGGGCGGCGTGTCCTTCATTTACGGTGCGCAGAGCATTGAGAGCGAGGCCGCCATGGTCGCCAAGGTCAAGAATTTCAAAGCGGGCTTTGTGCGCTCCGCGTCCAACCTGCGTCCCGATCAGACGCTTGCCGACGTGCTGGCACTCAAGGAGCAGAACGGCTTTTCCACCGTTGCCATTACCGAGGACGGCTCCCCCGATGGCAAACTGCTCGGCATTGTGACGGGCCGCGACTACCGTGTGAGCCGTATGGACCCCTCCGAGAAGATCTCCACCTTTATGACCCCCTTTGAAAAGCTCGTGACAGCTCCCGAGGGCACCACGCTCAAGGAAGCAAACGATATCATCTGGGACAACAAGTTGAACTCCCTGCCCATCATTCGCAAGGACGGCACGCTGTGCTATTTCGTGTTCCGCAAGGACTACGATCAGCACAAGAAGAACCCGATGGAACTGCTTGACAGCCAGAAGCGCTACGTGGTTGGCGCGGGCATCAACACCCGTGACTATGCCGAGCGCGTGCCTGCACTGGTCGAGGCGGGTGCAGACGTGCTTTGCATCGACTCCTCGGAGGGCTACTCCGAGTGGCAGCAGCGCACGATCGCCTGGGTGCGTGAGCACTACGGCGACAGCGTGAAGATCGGTGCGGGTAACGTCGTGGACGGCGAGGGCTTCCGCTTCCTTGCCGATTGCGGTGCAGACTTCATCAAGGTCGGCATCGGCGGCGGCTCGATCTGCATTACGCGCGAGACCAAGGGCATCGGCCGCGGTCAGGCAACGGCACTCATTGACGTTTGCAAGGCGCGCGACGAGTATTTCAAGGAGACGGGCATTTACGTTCCCGTTTGCTCCGACGGCGGCATCGTACACGATCATCACATGACGCTCGCGCTTGCCATGGGCGCAGACTTCATGATGCTCGGCCGCTATTTCGCTCGCTTTGACGAGAGCCCCACGGCCAAGGTCAACGTCAACGGCACGTTGATGAAGGAGTATTGGGGCGAGGGCAGCAACCGTGCCCGCAACTGGCAGCGTTACGACCTGGGCGGCAAGGGCAAACTTTCCTTTGAGGAAGGCGTGGATTCCTACGTGCCCTATGCAGGCAAACTCTCCGATAACGTGCAGATCAGTCTTGCTAAGGTGCGCTCTACGATGTGCAACTGCGGCGCGCTTACGATCCCCGAGTTGCAGCAGAAAGCAAAACTTACGCTGGTATCTTCCGTCAGTATCGTCGAGGGCGGCGCTCACGACGTTGTGCTCAAGGCTCCCAGCAAAGAGGTTTGATAAAAAAATCCCGCAAGGCAACG
>JAZSGQ010000024.1:0-10149 GCA_045532805.1 Eubacteriales bacterium | reverse complement strand
GCGCTTGTTTTATTCGATGATCAAAAACTCGGGCAAGCCCTGACGGTACGTGGGTGCGGCTTCGCCTGCGATCAGTGGGAGCAGGTAACGCGCGCACTCGTCCGTGACGTTGTTGCCGCGTGCGTTGATGAAGCACTCGGGCACTGCCTTGATCTTGTTGGCGATCTCGGACACGTCACTGTGGGAAACCGAGAAGCGGTAGGGCTCGGTGCTCTCGCGCACGATGGTCATCATACGGCGCGTCACGCCCTCCCCTGCGGCCTTCACGGCGGCGCGGCCGACCGCCACGGATTCGGCAAGGTCGGTAGCAGAGGCCAGATGTGCGGCACAACGCTGGGGCAGATTGAGTTCGATCGAGCGCACCTTACAACCAAGTTCGGCCTTCACGGCGTATTCCAGTGCCTTGCCCGTACCCGAGAGTTGCTTGTGACCGAAGGCGTCGGTAGAGGCCACGCCAAAGCCCTCGCAAACGTAGGTGCCGTCCGCAAAACGAATGCCCTCGGACACTGCGATCACCACGTTGGGGTGCACCGCAAGGCAGGCACGCAGATCCTCAAAGAACTCCTCCTTGCTGAACGCGCGCTCGGGCAGATAAATGAGATCCGGCGTAATGCCGTTCACCACGCGGCCAATACCTGCGGCGGCGGTCAGCCAGCCCGCATCGCGTCCCATGATCTCCACAATGGTCACGGCGGGCACCGTGTACACGGAACAGTCGCGAATGATCTCCTGAAGCGTCACGGCGATATACTTGGCGGCCGAGCCGAAGCCGGGCGTATGATCCGTCACAACGAGATCGTTGTCAATGGTCTTGGGCACACCCATAATGCACATCTCGTAATCGTGATCGCGCGTGTAAGCGGAGAGTTTGGCGACCGTATCCATCGAATCGTTGCCGCCGATATAGAAGAAATAGCGAATATCGTATTTCTTGAAGATCGCCAACATCTTTTCGTACAACGCATCATCCGTACCAAGAGCGGGCAATTTCTTGCGGCAAGAGCCAAGTGCCGCCGCGGGCGTATGCTCCAGGGCCATGATCTTCTCCTCGCTGTCAAAAAAGGCGTTCAGATCCACAAGTCGCTCGTCAAGAAGCCCCTGCACGCCGTTTCTCATACCGTAAAGCGTTTTGATCGCTCCGTTTGCCACGTCCTCTTTCACGCCGCGGATCACACCCGCCAGCGTTGCGTTGATGGCCGCGGTAGGACCACCCGACTGTCCTACGACAGCGTTGCCGATCAGTTTTGCCATAAAAAATCCTCCCTTGCGGATATGTTGCTATCAGTATACCAAATACCTGCGGAAAAGTCAAGGAGTTTCGCGGTTATCGGGGACAAGCGGCGTTTCATATATTGACTCGGAGGTGATATTCTTGTTTTCTATGCTCTTATCTCTCTTGATGAACGCCGTGCACCTGTTTTTGGGACTCGGCACACCGCAGAATTTCCCACCGCCGCTCACGGCCGCCGAGGAGCGCGAGGCCTTTGCCGCCAAGAAGGCGGGTAATATGCAAGCGCGAGAGAAACTGATCCTGCACAACTTGCGTCTGGTTTCTCACATCGTCCGCAAATACTACGGCACCGCCAAAAATCAGGAGGATCTCGTCTCAATCGGCAGTATTGGTCTGATCAAGGCGGTCGATACGTTCGATCCGCAAAACGGCGCCCGTTTCGCTACTTACGCCGCCAAATGTATCCAAAACGAGATCTTGATGCACTTCCGCGCACAAAAAAAGTTATCCGCCGAAGTGTCGATCCACGAAACGATCGACGTAGACCGCGACGGCAACCCTTTGACCTATATGGATGTCATCGCCACCGAGGACAATATCGCCGAGGAGGCAGATGCGCGCATCAAGAATGAAACGGTGCGGCGATTGGTGAACACCGTACTGGACGAGCGCGAGCGACAGATCATCGTACTACGCTACGGCCTTGGCGGCACCAAGCCGCACACACAGCGTGAGGTTGCCGCACTCCTCGGCATCTCGCGCTCCTACGTAAGCCGCATCGAAAAAGCCGCACTGCAAGCACTGCGCGAACACTGTTAAAACTGCATTTTCTCGCACCGTTCCCGCGCATATTGCAGGCCCATCGCGTTCAAACTACAAAAAAACGCGAGGTGTCGTATGGAGATCATCACCCTTCTTTTGACGGCGTTCCTGTCGGTCGTCACGTTATTTCTCATTGCCAAAATCATGGGGCACAAGCAGGTCGCACAACTTGACTTTTTCGACTACATCAGTGGCATCACCATCGGCTCGATCGCGGCGGAACTCGCCACGGAATTGGAAGAGCCCTGGAAGCCCCTGATCGCACTCGCCGTTTACGGCGCGACCTCCGCGTTTCTGTCTTTGCTCACACACCGCGCTCCGCGCACGAGAAAGTATATCAACGGCACACCCACCATCGTGATGAACAACGGGCGACTGTACCGTGAAAACCTGAAAAAAGCCAAACTGGATCTCTCCGAGTTCCTCTTACTCTGCCGCGAGCAGGGATATTTTGATCTCGGGGACATACAAACCGCTATATTCGAGCACAACGGCAAACTGTCCGTCCTCCCCATGGCCGCCAATCGCCCCGCCACGCCATCGGATCTGAAGATCACAGCGAAGGCGACCCACGTCGGCGTGGAGGTGATCATGGACGGGCGCGTGATGGGAGAAAACCTCTCCCGTCTCTCGCTTAATGCGGCGTGGTTGGAGCAACGATTGCACACGCAAGGGTATGAAAGCGCGCGGCAGATCCTGCTCGGTATCTACCGTCCCGAAGAGGACGCGCTCACGCTTTATGCAATGGATTGAAAGAAAAAAGCACGCAGACGGGTGGAGAAACGCCCGTCTGCGTGCTTTTTATAGATGCTTGTCATCCGTCGCAGGATTGTCGATCAGTTGTCCGTCGAGCGTAAAACGCGAGCCGTGGCAGGGGCAATCCCACGTATGCTCATCGGGGTT
The DNA here is from genome assembly GCA_045532805.1 of Eubacteriales bacterium. Classification (GTDB taxonomy): domain Bacteria; phylum Bacillota; class Clostridia; order Oscillospirales; family CAG-272; genus Firm-07. Next base: position 7,193 of record JAZSGQ010000024.1, on the reverse strand, counting down.
ATATTTGAGGGCACAACCAAGGTGCGGACAGCGCGGAGTGGTCGGCGTCAGGAGTCCGACAAGAGAATGGAACGCGTTTGCGGCAAGTTGCGGACGCATCACACTACGTGACGGATCGAAAAGTGCCGCATACTCGTTTGACTTTCCGCAGAGCAGATCACACAACAACAAGGCCGACACCATTGCCGATGTCATACCCCACTTGTTAAAGCCCGTGGCGACAAAGAGGTCGGGCGTGCTCCTCGCATACCGCCCGATATACGGTAGTCCGTCCAACGTCATGCAATCCTGTGTTGCCCATCTGTGCGTGATGTGCGCGCCCCGATAATACGTGCGTGCCACTTCTTCCAATTCGCGCCAGGCACCGCCCTTTTTGCCCGTACGATGTGAGCCGCCACCCAATAACAGCCGTCCCCCGTATTCTCGAAAGGACAGGCCTTGCTCGTCCTCGTCCACATACATACCGTCGATCGTTGCCCCTTCCAGTGCCAGCACGTAAGAACGGTGTTGATACAACTTCAAAAAATACCCGCCGTGCTTGTTCAGGATCGGAAAGTGCGTCGCCACGATCATGCGCTCACACGTGATCTCGCCATACGGCGTAACGGCCTTCTTGGGGGCAAGCCCCGTGACCTTGGTGTTTTCATAGATCGGGAGTTCCCTTGCCACGCCGTATGCAAATTGCAACGGATGGAACTGTGCCTGATCCCGCACGCGGACGGCACCCGCCACCGAGAAAGGCAGTTCGGGCGCGTCCGAAAACTCCGCCGCAAGCCCCAAACGCTCCAGCGCAACAACCTCTTTCTCTACCCGTTCACGGGCGTTTTTGGTATATACAAAGGAATCGCGCTTCACGTAATCGCACGGGATCTCCCCACACAAGCGCTCATACTCGGCCATTGCGTTTTGTTGTGCTTGCAGATAGAGCCGTGCATGATCCACCCCGAAACGCCGAATCAGTTTGTCGTACAGAAGGCCGTGCTGCAACGTGATCTTCGCCGTAGTGTTCTTTGTAATACCGCCGCAGATGCGATTCGCCTCAAGCAATACGCAATCCACGCCCGCGCGCCGTAGCGCGTGCGCGCACAGGATCCCCGTAAGGCCGCCACCGATGATCAAAACGTCGGTGTGGCAGCTTTCGCGCAACGCGTCAAAGTGCGGGCGGTCCTCATATTCGCTCCAAACAGAGTGCATTTTTCCTCACCTCACGGGAGTAGTATTCACTCTTTTTCTCGGAGTTACTCACACCGTTCGCATATCCTGTAACGAGGTGATATCAGATGAATTCTTTAGAACTAACCTCTGCGATTACGGCGCTCGCCAACGCGATTGCGCGCGGATTGACCACGAACGAGATTTCCCTGCTTGCCGGTATTTTCGTTCAACTCGGCGATACACTGGCAACGATCGCAGTACAACAAACGTTGTGCGAAGACCGGGCAAAAAAAGAAAACAGCCGATGAGGTTTCTTTCGATTCCTCATCGGCTGTTCGCTGTATACGACGTTATGCACCCTCACGGAATCGTGAGAAGAAGATCATAGACGCGTTGTGCTTCAAAGTCGCTCCTCATTTTATCCTTTTGCCGTCCGAAAACGCCAGTCCGACCTTTTCGCCAAAATTCCAATATGCGTGCGTGATGCCATCATAAATGATGGGATCAAGTTTCTTGGCATCGACTTTTCCCTTTTCATCGAGAATACTCTCATCAACCGATATGCCCACGATCTCGCCGATGCAAATGCCGTCCTCATTGAACTTAAGGAGTTTGCACTCTACCGCCATGGGGAGTTCCTCAATGATCGGCGCATTGACGCGCTCGCTTTTTTGTGCGTGAAAGCCCGCTTTTGCAAATTTATCGGGCACGTCGTTTGCCGAAACGATGCCCACGTAGTCGCAGGGCACCACCGTTTTCGCCGTCGCGAAACTGACGGTAAACGCCCCCGTTTTCTTGATGTTCTCGGTGGTTTTGTGATCGTCGGACAAACAGACCATCACCTGATTCGTGTCATAAACACCGCCCCAAGCCGCATTCATTGCGTTGGGCACGCCGTTTTCGTCATACGTGCCGATGATCAGCACGGGCATCGGATAAAGACAGGTCTTGACTCCAAGATTTTTACGCATTTTTCTTCTCCTTTCAATGCCGCCCACAGCGGCTTTGGGTTTTACTATCCTTGCCATACGGCAAGGCCAGACTACGCTTCGATCACACGCTTTCCGCACATATGCTCCGGGACAAGCCGAAGCAGGAGCGTGGCTGTTCCGTAGTTTTTGATTTCATTGGCAATATACGCTTCATCGTCGGTGAATTTGTGACACAACTCCGTGGTAATGCTGACGATCCTGTCCATATCATCGACGATCTCGATGCGTCCAAACACGATCATGCTTCTCACGTGAAGCGCCCATTCGCCCGCATTGCGATATCCCTGCTCACAAACGCAAAAGGACACCTTGTCCGAGCGGCTCAAGGCCTCCAAGCGGTGCCCCACTCTGCCACAATGGAAGTAGATGCAACCGTCCGCGGCATTGTAAACATGATTCATCGGCATAGCATACGGGTAGCCGTTATCGCCGTTTACCGCAAGCACGCCGCGCGTCTCCCTTGTCAGGAGTTCTATACATTCTTCCCGAGGGATCTGCTTATTTTTTCTCACCAATTCTCTGAATGCCGTTTCCATTTTTCTCCCCCTTGCTTCAGCCGCATTTCTCAAGGCCGCGCGAAACGCTCTTCGCCTTGCCCTTAGACGAATTCGTGCTGTCATTGGATCCATTATACCACAAGCACGCCACGCATTCAAGGTATTTACACAAATGTACGCGGTATATTGCCCGCCTTTTTTGAATACACTTTTCCAAACGAGTATGCGAGGTGAAAGAATGAAACGATCGATCAATCTTTGGCAGTTGATGGGCTTTGCAGTGACGTCGCTCGGCGGCACACTGTTGCATTTTTTATACGATTGGACGGGGAATGCCGTATGGGTGGCGCCGTTTTCGGGCGTGAACGAATCCACGTGGGAGCACATGAAGCTTCTCTTTTGGCCGATGTTCCTTTACGCCATCGTACAGAGTTTTTTCTTCCGCAACTTGGAGGAGTTTTGGTGCGTCAAGTTAAAAGGAACGCTCCTCGGCCCCGCGTTGATCCCCGTGATCTTCTATACCTACAACGGCGTGATCGGTCGCTCACCCGACTGGATCAACATCGCGATCTTCTTTCTTTCGGCCGCCCTCGCCTATCTCTATGAAACACGGCAGTTCCATCGCGGAACAACAACTTGCAAAAATCCCAAGTTCGCATTTGCCCTGCTTTGTGCGATCGCCGCACTTTTTGTGATCTTCACCTTTGCCACACCTGAGATCGGCATCTTCCAAGACCCCCTGACGGGCACGTACGGCATATAAAATTGAGTCCTTCACTGCTTTTGAACGAATCTCCAGCCTCTGCAGTCATAAAAATAGACGATGAGAGATCTTGATCTCTCATCGGCTATTTTGTTGCCGTGGGCTGATAAATTAAAAAACAACCTTATCTCCGATATTCAAGGCAAAAAGCGAAGGATCCTCGCCCACCGTATCCCTCACCGCACTCCAAAGCCCTTCCGGGTCATTGCCCTTGTCCGGCATATGCATGAGCAGAATCTTTTGTGCACCCGTTTCTTTCGTCATGCGCCACGCCGAAGGCGTGATCGCATAGGCAAACGGGACGATCAGGAGATCGGGCATGGCAAGATGGGGCATTTTTTTGAGAGAAAGCGGCGAAGCGTCTCCCATAAACCAAACCGTGCAACTTCCCTTTATCACGTAACTGACGTGAGCAACATCGTTTTTTCCAATGTGGCGCGTCAAGACGGGCAACATCTCGATCCCATCCCTCGACTCATAAAAAGACAGGCTCTCCGGCCCGTAAACGGTCCTGAGAGTCTTCTCTTTATAAAGTTTCGCGTAAGATGGATCGTAATGATCGGGATGCTCGTGTGTCAGCGCCAGAACGTCGGGCATTTCCCCCAAGAGGGTTTCCCGAAGCGCCGAAGGAGTGCCGAGGTAGGGCGGAAACGGCTCGCAAACTCCGTCAAGAAGAATGCGTTTCCCGTCTATCTCAAGCAGAACGCCGGCGTTTGCCGTTCGTGTTACCGCAAGATGGAGCATACTCTAGCGAATAGGCCCGAGTTATACGCCCTCTTTTGCGCGGCGGATCGCCTCAGCCTCGGTGCAGCCGTCCTGGGCCACGTGTCCGGGCAGAGGAACCAGCTTCTCGTGGATCGCGTCAAGGATCCAGGAGGCCTGCGGGAAGAAGAACTGGTCAAACTCGAAGGGAGGTGTGATCCAGTTGCGTGCGCCAACCACTACGGGCGGTGCATCCAGATCGTCGAAGCAAAGCTCGGTGATGTTCTTCGCAACGTCATTCATGAAGGAACCTCTTGCGCAAGCGTCCGAAACGAGAACGACGCGACCGGTCTTCTTCACCGACTCGATGATCTTGGTGTAATCCAGGGGAACGAGAGAATGGATGTTGATGATATCAGCCTCCATACCGTACTTCTCGGAGAGCTGCTTTGCAGCGTCAACGGCGCGGTAGAGAGCGGCACCGATGGTAAGAATGGTAACGTCCTTACCGTCACGAACCTTGTTGGTATCGCCAAACTCGATCTCGTAACGCTCAGCGGGAACGCCACCCTCGTGGAACTGCTCACCAACGTCGTAGATTCTCTGGCTCTCGAAGAAGACAACGGGGTCCGTTCCCTTCAGAGCGGCCTCCATAAGGCCCTTTGCCTCCCAAGGCGTTGCAGGGAAGCAAACCTTCAGACCGGGGATATGTGCGCAAAGCGCGGTCCAGTCCTGGCTGTGCTGTGCACCGTACTTCGAACCAACCGAAACACGGAGAACAACGGGCATCTTAAGAATGCCTGCACTCATTGCTTGCCACTTGGACATCTGGTTGAAGATCTCGTCGCCTGCGCAGCCGATAAAGTCAGCGTACATCAGCTCAACGAGTGCGCGACCGCCCGAAACGGCGTAACCAACGGCCGTACCAACGATAGCAGCCTCGGCGATGGGAGAGTTGAACAGACGGCTGTGCGGGAACGCATCCATCATGCCGCGGTAAACGGCGAATGCACCGCCCCAGTCACGGCAGTCCTCACCGTAAGCGATGAGCGTGGGATCCTCGTAGAATCTGTCGTAGATAACCTCGGACAGAGCGTCACGAAGGTTGAAGAGCTTCATCTTGGAAACGGGCTTTCCGTCAACGATCGGAGAGCGCTGCTTCTCCTTGAGCTTCTTATATGCGGGAACCTCAGCAAGAGGCATATTCACCTCGGGCTCACGGTCGTCAAGCTTCTCGATCTTCTGGTTGGAGAACATCAGGCGCTCAACAACGGCGGGATCCTTGCGGAAATCAACGTAGGGGCTGATCTGAGGATCCGAAGCAGCCTTGCAGATGAGCGTCATGCGCTCAGCGGTCTCGGCAAGGATATCGTCAAGCTTCGCATCACCGACAACGCCTGCATCAACCAGGCCCTTGCGGTAGGTGATGATCGGGTCGATCTCGCGCCATGCATCGATCTCTTCCTTGGTACGGTACGCGTTCTGGTCGGAGGTGGAGTGACCGGAGTAACGGTAGGTAAGCGTATCAAGAAGAACGGGGCCCTCGCCCTTGCGAAGGATCTTGAGCTTTCTTTCCATAGCGTCGATAACGGCGAGAGGATTGAAGCCGTTGATACGCTCTGCATGGAACTGCGTGGGGCTGACACCCGAGCCGATACGGGCAAGCATATCGTAGCCCATGGTCTCGCCGCGGGTCTGGTCGCCCATACCGTAGGAGTTGTTAAATACGTTGTAAAGGATCGGCATACCGCCCTTGTGGTTCTCCCAAAGGGTGTTGAACTGATCCATAGCGGCAAAGTTCATTGCCTCCCAAACAGGACCGCGTGCCATCGAGCCGTCACCGGAGTTGCAGACTACGATACCCTGCTTGCCGTTGATCTTCTTGAAGAGAGCGGCACCGGTTGCGATTGCGGCAGAGCCGCCAACGATCGCGTTGTTGGGATAAATACCGAAGGGCAGGAAGAATGCGTGCATCGAGCCGCCCATACCCTTATGGAAGCCGGTGTCACGGGCGAAGATCTCGGACAGCGTTCCGTACAGGATGAAGCGGATCGCAAGCTCCTTCACGTCACTTACGGGACCGAGCTTTTCGGTTGCGCGAAGAGCAGAACCGCCAAGGAAGCCCTCCATGATGGTCATGAGCTCCTGCTCGCTGAGCTTATGGATGCAGGAAAGCGCCTTTGCAAGGATCTCGGAGTGGCTGCGGTGAGAACCGAACGAGAAGTCGTTCTGGTCAAGAAGATACGCCTGACCTACGGCAGCGGCCTCCTGGCCGATGGAAAGGTGAGCGGGACCGGGATAGGTGGTCTCGATACCGTTGTAAAGTCCCTGCGTCTTGATCTGATTGAGCATCGACTCGAACTCACGAAGAACGGTGATATCGCGATAGATACGAACGAGATCGTCGTCGCTGTAACGGCTTCTCTCCTCCTGAATGGTCTTATTGTAGGCATTTACCGGAATGCTCTTAAAGGTAATTTTACCGGGTGCCAGTGTTTCTTTGGGGTCTACGAATAAACTCTTTGGCATTGTATTTACTCCTTCTATTTATTATCAAATGTGGAAGATGGCTTCGCGAATGATCTCCGCAACCGTGGGATGCGGGAACACGAGCTTCTTAAGACGGGTGGGCGTCAGCTCCGTATCGATCATCATCGTAGCGGTCATGATGATCTCGGAGGCGTAAGAGCCGACCATGTGGCAACCAACGAGACGGTTCTTATCGGTATCCACAACGAGCTTAATAAAGCCCTTGCCGCCGTTCGTTTCGGCAAGATAACGGCCTGCGTAGGACATGGGAAGCTTGATCTCCTTGACCTTCATTCCCTTCTGCTCTGCGGCCTCCTTGCTGTAACCAACGCTTGCAACCTCGGGATCGGTATAGATGACCGAGGGGATCACGTCGTAACGCATCTCATCGTTTTTGCCGAGCATATGGTTCACGGCAACCTCCGCCTCTCTGTAGGCGGTGTGCGCCAGCATCAGCTTACCGTTGCAGTCACCGATCGCGTAAACGCCGCAAACGTTGGTGCAAAGGTGTCTGTCCGTCTTGATCGCAGCTCTGTCCATATCGAGGTTCAGCGT
>JAZSGQ010000031.1:0-23049 GCA_045532805.1 Eubacteriales bacterium | reverse complement strand
TTTACAACTCCTTGGCTCACAGAACGACATGGCTACGATCCGACTTCAGCCGTTCGGGTGCCCTTTTACGTTTGCTTGTTCAAAGCGTGGGGAAGGAGTAATCCACCACGATGCTTTCCTTGCCCTTGGCGGGAAGATACGTCACCGATGCGATCGTCTTGCTCGGGTGGGGATTTTCATACAGATGCTCAAAGAGATAGCCCTCGCCGTTTCGAATGGCGTGCGCGCGGTAGCCTGCCTCGCGGATCTCTCGCGCGGTCGCCACGTGCGATGCCACGTTTGTGCCGAGCTTAACGGGCAGGAGCGCCTTCGTGCCGTCGGTATAGGTCAACTCGTAATGACCGAGCACATAGATCTCGTCCAGAATGAAGGTGCCGCACCAGAAGAAAGCGGGCTCCACGGAGTGATGCGCCGCGTGCACGACCTTGAGGGGGTGCTTGACCGTGGCGGAAAACTTTGCGTACATTTCGTCCAGCGTATATTGCTCCAGCCACGCCGCTTCGGCGGTGTCATAGGTGTCGCTCCAGAGCGCATAGGCGGTGCTGATCAGGTCAAAATACTGGAAATTGCGCTGCATATACTCGGGCTCGCACGAGCCCCAATTGGAAACGAAGCCGCCCTTTACGCCGCGGTTGATGCGCGTGCGGAATTTGGCGCAGTCGATCGCGTTGAAGTTGCCGAACACCACGGGATATTCTCTTGCGTGAAACTCGTCGTCCAGATGATCGCCGAACATCCAGTACCAATGCAGATAGGTCACGCCGCGCGGGAGCAGGTCCGCACAGCGGAAGAGCCACGGGATCTGGAAGCGCACGCCGTTGCAATTCTGCTCATCGTACCAGCCACCGAACTTTTTGCCGTGGTTGAGAGAGCGCGCCTTGAGCAGTTTTTCTCCCCACATCAGCGTCGCTACACCGCGTGCGGCGAGATAGTCCTGCAGCGTTTTCACGTCGTCGGCAAAGATCTGTGCCTTGTCCTTGTCACGGCAGCGCTCGCATACGCCCACCGAGTAAAATTCGTCGTGTCCGATGTTAATGCTCTTCGGCTCGAACACGTCAATGACCTCGTCCAGAATGTCGAACACCACACGGTAGGAGTCGGGGTTGGAAGGACAGTAGGTATCGGGATAAGGATCGTCCTTTCGCTCGGCCAGCTCCGGATAGGCAAGACAGATGTAGTCAGAATGAGAAAGCGTCGGGCACTCGGGAATGATCTCGATGCCGCGGCGGCGGCACTCGGCGGCGAGCATACGGCACTCCTGTTGCGTGAGATAGGAGCCGTCACCGTTTTCGGAGTGGATCGAATTCTTTGCCCAATGCTGACTCCTTTGTACCTCCTCCGTTCTGCCCGAGTAGCGGTTCATATCCTGACAAAACTCCACCCATTTCTCATTGATGCGCGGGTGGCGTTTGTATTCCATCGCACCGCCAACCTCAAGAATGATGGAGTTGTATTTGTAATACACGAGAAAATCGAGCATATCGACAAAGTCCTGCATCGTTTCGTGCCCGGGCATATAGACGCGGTAGCCGCGTATGGCACACGCGGGGCTGTCAAGCAGGATCTGCTCGGTCAGAGTGCCCTTGTCGGCGTGCTCCATCACGGTGGAGAGCGCACAAAGGAAGCCACGCGGGTGATTGGCATAAACTTCGGTTTCCTCGCCAAAGGAGATCAGATATTCCTCGGAACTGTCCGTGTTCGACGCGGCCTCCCGCTGCGCGCAAAAGGAGCCCTCTACGAAGGCGTTTACCTTCACCTCTTGCTGCACCTGCTCGTCGGCGGTGTCGGAAAAAAGCGCACGCAGCTGCGTGGGGATACCAAGCGTAAAGGTGATGGAACGGCATAATTTGCCACCCGCTTTGGGGGATCTTTCAAAAAGCGCGGTCAACTGCTCCGTGATATACGGCGCAAAATCGCACGGGGGCAAAGAAATGCTTGTGCTGTGGCCAAGCACCAGCGCGACGGCGTTTTTCTCGACGATCTTTTTCATGGCCAGTCCTCCTCGTGATGGGAATTTCCGTCGCCATTATAGCACACGCACCCCTCATTGTCAATAAAAAAGCAAGGGAGCACGGTGTGCTCCCTTGCTTTTTACAGGATCGTCTTGGTCGCAATGACCTCGGTGCCGAACACGTCGGAAAGGATCACCGTGCCCGCTTCCACGGGCGCCTCGACGCTTGCCGCGCGAATGCGCTCCATCACGTCAAAAATGTTCTCCTTGGGGATAGGTGCCGCCGTCTTGACGCTCACCATCGTATCCTCGCGGTTGGCAACACGCACGATCGAGGTCACCGTGCGCACGGGGTGCGTGCACTCGTCCGTGGCGTACTGCGCGCCCTTAGGGCAAGCGTTGCCCGTTACCGTCAGCGCACCCTTCTCGCCCTTTGCCGTGAGCATACAGCCACGGGGGCAAATGATACAAGTTAAGGTTCTATCTATACTCATCACAGCACCTCCAGCGAAACCGTGATCGGTTCCGTGATTCCCTTCAGTTTTTCGCTCTTCACGGTGATCTTTTCCATCTCACCGGGTGCGGCCTTGAGGCGCACCGCCGTGGCAAGCACGGTGTCACCCGATGCAACGGTAAAGCGCACCTTTCCAAAGGGCGCCGTCACGCGCATATACAGCGAGGTGTCCTCGGCGTCCTCGGTATGTACGCGCTGGGGAAGCACGTATCTCACACCGTTGCCCGGTGTAGTGGCAACAGACGCTCTCGGAGCACTGCCGTTTTTGACCAGTTCTGCGGCGGCGCGACCTGCGATCTCGGCCTCCTCGGACACGTAGTCCACAAGGTCGTGCACCTGCAAGACGTTGCCGCAAGCAAAGATGCCGTCCGTGTCGGTTTCGCGGTTCTCGTCCACCGTAGCACCGCTCGTCACGGGATTGATGTCAATGCCCGCACCGCGCGTCAACTCGTTCTCGGGGATCAGGCCGCAGGAAAGCAACAGCGTGTCACAGGGAATGTAACGCTTGGTCTCCTCCCTCACGCGGCGCTGTGCGTCCACCTCGGCGATCGTCACGCCCTCGACGCGGTCCTTGCCGTGGATCTCGGCCACCGTAGTGGAAAGATACAACGGAATGCCGTAGTCCTCCAGGCACTGCACGATGTTACGTGCAAGACCGCCCGAATAGGGCATGATCTCGCAGACCGCCTCAACCTTGGCGCCCTCCAGGGACATACGGCGCGCCATAATGAGACCAATGTCGCCCGAGCCAAGGATCACCACGCGGCGACCCACCTGATAGCCCTCGCAGTTCATCATTTTCTGTGCGGTACCCGCACTGTACACGCCCGCAGGGCGCGTGCCGCTGATGTTGAGCGCACCGCGGCTTCTCTCGCGGCAACCCATGGCCAATACCACGGCGCCCGCCTTTATCTTCAGCACACCCTTGCGGTTGCGCGCCGTCACCACGCGATCCTTGGTAAGACCCGTTACCGTGGTTTCCAGATACGTAAGGATCCCTCTTTTTTCCACCTCGGCACGGTAGGTGTCCGCATACTCGGGACCCGTGAGTTCACGTCCCAGTTTGTGCAGACCGAAGCCGTTGTGAATGCACTGACGCAGAATACCGCCAAGAGACTCCTCGCGGTCAAGGATCACCACGTCGCGCACGCCCGCGTCATACGCGGCTACTGCCGCCGCCATGCCCGCAGGTCCGCCGCCGATGATAACAATATCATGCTTTATCATACCCGTCACCTCACATTTTTCCGATCAACTGCTCGGAGCCCTTGCCTTTTTTGGTCACCGATTCCATCGGTACACCGCGCTCCTTTGCGATCAGTCGCATCACGTAGGGCATACAGAAGCCGCCCTGACAGCGACCCATGCCCGAGCGCGTGCGGCGCTTCACACCGTCGATATCTCTTGCCCCGGGATTGCGGCGGATCGCGTCCAGGATCTCGCCCTCGCTCACCGTCTCACAACGGCACACGATCTTACCAAAGGCAGGATTTTGCTTGATATATGCGTCCTTTTCCTCGTCGTTCATCTTACGGAAGGCATGAGGATCGGCGCGGTGTCCGTCAAAATCGGGGTTCTCCACCGTCTCAAGACCCATGTCGCGCAACTGCTCGATCGCATAATCGGCGATCGCCACGCAAGAGGTAAGACCGGGAGAGTCGATCGCCGCCACGTGGAGCATACCCTCCACATCCTTTGCGGGACGAATGATAAAGTCGCCGTTCTTTTCCGAGGAACGCACGCCCGTGAAGGACGTGATGACCTGACGGAAGTTCACGCTGGGCACGCTCTTGGCCGCAAGACGCTCCACTACGGCAAGTCCTGCGGGCGTGGTCACGTTGTCATCGGGACCGTCCACCTTGCTCGCCGTGGGACCCGTGAGCAGGTTGCCGTCTACCGTGGGGCTGACAAGAATACCCTTGCCCTCCTTGGTGGGCACCTGGAAAATGGTGTGCGACACGCGCGCACCCTCGTTCTTGTCAAGTAGCATGTACTCGCCCGCACGGGGGATAATGGTGAAGGATTCCTCCCTGACCATAGCCGCCACGCGATCCGAGTAAGCGCCCGCGCAGTTGACCACGTAGCGTGCCTGTACAGTCGCACCGTCAGCGGCTGTAACGGTAAACACACCGTTCTCGCGCGTGATTGCCGAGACCTCAAAATTCAATTTCAACTCCGTGCCGTTGTCCATCGCGTTACCCACGGCAGCCACCGTGAGCTCGTAGGGGCAGATGATGCCCGCATTCGGCACGTCCAGAACCATCGACACCTGCTCGGAGAGCATCGGCTCTCTTCTTCTTGCCTCGTCACCCGAAATGAGCGACAAGCCCTCGATGCCGTTGATGCGCCCGCGCTCCAGAAGTTCGCGCAGTGCGTCCTCCTCTTCCTCGGTGCCAAAGGCACAAACGAAGGAGCCGTTGTTGATGCAGGGCACGTTCAGTTCGCGCGCCGCGGCATACAACTTCTCAATACCCTCGGTGTTCATGCGCGCCTTGAGCGTGTCGGGCTCGGGGTCATAACCGCCGTGCACGATGCCACTGTTGGCCTTGCTCGCGCCCAGTGCCACGTCGTTGCCCTTTTCCACAAGGCAAACGCCCAGGCGATAGCGGGACAACTGTCTTGCAAGCATGCCGCCGATCACGCCCGCGCCGATAATTACTACGTCATACATATGTTTCACCTCATATATCCCAGAGTTCTTGCTTTCCCGTGGAAACGGCGAGCGCGCCGTGCTCCAGTGCGGAAAGCACCTCTTTTTTGGTCTCGATCAATCCGCCCGCGATCACGGGCACCTCACCGCCAACGAAACGTGCGATCACCTTGCCGATCACGCCGGGCATGATCTCCGCAAGATCGGGCGATGCGCCCGCCAACGTTTCGCTGATGCTGTCAAGCCCCTGCGAGTCCAGTGCGAAAAAGCGCTGTACCGACAAAAGCCCCAAGTCTCTTGCTTGCCTTACAAGCTGCGTGCGCGTGCTGATGATGCCGTCCACACCGAGCGTGGCAAGGTAAGCAAGTCCTGCACGGTCGCGTCCCACACCGTCAGCCAGGTCAATGTGAATGAAGATCGCCTTGTTCGCCTCGTGCGCGGCACGCACGTGGTCGGCGATTTTCAGAATATTGGTCTTCAGACAAAAGATCACCTCGGCAGGAGAAGCAAGCGCCGCATCAAAGCCGTTCTCGTGCACGGCGGCGATCACGGGATTGCACTCCAGACGTGCCGTCAGTTGTTTCGCTGTCATAGTCCCTCCGTTACAATAAACAAACATAAAACAAAAAGAGATGCAAGACACACCTATCCCTTGGTGTGTTCCTGCATCTCCAATACTCCACAGTACTTCTATATTATACTCGTTAGCAGGAACAAAGTCAATAGGATTCAGACAATTTTGTTCTGCACGTTTTTAGCAAAAAACCCTCGGATATTGTCCGCCACCACGGCAAGGCACCGACCCCGCGCCTCAAACGAGCCCCAAGCCATATGCGGCGTCAGGCACACGTTCTCGCGGTCGAGCAAGCGCGCAAAGGGGTGATCGGCGCCGAAGGGCTCGGTGGTAAAGACGTCCACGCCAAGGCCGCCAAGATGCCCCGACTCCACTGCGTCGGCCAGTGCCGCCTCGTCGGTCACGGCACCGCGCGCCACGTTGATGAAGATCGCGCCCTGTTTCATCGAGGCGATGCGCTCACGGCTGATGATCCCGCGCGTCTTTTCGGTGAGGGGCAGATGTACCGAGATGATATCCGCCTCGCGGCACAGCGTGTCGATATCCACCGTGGGATAGTGGGGATCGGTGGTGCGTCGGCAGACCAACACGCGACAGCCGAAGGCCTCGGCCACTCTTGCCACTTGTCCGCCGATATGGCCGCTTCCCACCACGCCCCAGGTGAGCGAGGAGAGTTCGTGATACACGGGCGTGAGATGATTCGCCACGCCCGATGCCATGTAGCGACCTCCGTGCACGTGCGCGCGGTACGCGGGCAGATGCGTCACGAGTGACAACGCCATCGAGAGCGTCACCTGCGCCACGCTGTCGGTGGAGTAGGCGGGCACGTTGCAAAGCGTGATGCCAAGCGCACGGCAAGCATCGAGATCGATGTTGTCATACCCCGTGGCGGTCACGCAAATAAGGCGCAAACGGGGCGCGTTTTGGAGCACCTCGCGCGTCATTTTGATCTTGTTGAGCACCGCGACTTCGGCGTCGGCAAGACGCTCTACGACCTGATTGGGCCGTGTGCTCGTATATACGGTCACCTCGCCGAGCGAGGTCACCGAGGAAAGTGAGAGATCCGCGCCAAGCGTCCCCGCGTCCAGCATTACGATCTTCAAGACAGGACACCTCCAAAGTCATTTTTGAGCACCACACGGTACTTGTGCAAAATCTGCACGGGATTGTAGGAAAGTTTGGCCTGGCGCAACCCCTCGTCTCCCGTGTCGTCCTCGCGGTTGACCAGCGTAAAGGGCGTGCGAGAGAGTTGCTCCCGAGCAAAACGGTAGTTGATATACTGATACCCGCCCTTGCAGGTGCGATCCGCCTTTTCCACGTGCACCAGCAACGTGTCGTCGATCAGTTCCCCGATGCTGAACGCCACCACGCGTCCCCCGACGCGCACAAGCCCGCCGCATAGCGGAAGCGTGAAGTAGTCCTCCAGCACCTCCAGCACGCGCTCGTTTTCAAAACGCTCGTCCTCGGTCATATCGCCGTCGCGAAGGCGCTCCTGCATAAACGCCACGACCTCGCCCATATTCTCGCGCGAGAGTTCCTCATAGGTGTGATCGGGGTACAGTTTTTCAAACTGATGCACCAAATTGCGCTTTTTGTGAAAGCGGCGACCCGCAAGCGTCGCCAGATCCTCGGCCGCGTAAATATAGTCGGCAAAGCGGCGCGAGGTGTCCTTTTCCAGTACCGTGAAACGGCGTTCCACCTCCGAAAGGAAGGGCTCGGGCACGGCGCAAAGCGCCACCGTCCCACCGGGTACCGCGCGGGAGAGCAACGGAATATCCGCGATCAGGTCCTCACTCCCCTCTCTCAGAGGCGGGTAGTAAAACGTGCCGTGACGGGTATTGCGGCGCAGGAAAAGCACGCCGTCTGCGATGGCGTATTCAGTGCGCAAATAGGCGTTCCACATATGAAAATACAGCGCGGAATAGTCCGCCGCCACTGCGTTTTTGCCCTTGAAATAGGGCGTGATCAACGCAAGTTCCGCACGCGTGAGTTTTTGAAATTGCAACAGGCAAAGACTTGGCATAGTTCCTCTTTTTCGGCGAGTCATGCTCGATTTTGTAATAGTATGATAGATCAACGGTATTATTATAACACAAGAAAAAAGCAAAAGCAATAGGGCACAGTCACGCCGTGACCGTGCCCTATTGTGATCAACCCTCGTCTGCAAACGTCCACGAGGTAATGATGCGAATATGCTCCTTGCCGCTTTCGGTAAAGCCAACCTGAAGCGAATCGCCCGCGCGCACGAGGATCAGCGACTCGTCTGCCTCCAGATATCCCTTATAAACGATACCGTCCGTGGCCGTTATGTAAACGGTTGCCACGCCCGCCACGTCGACCAAGCGCACGTTTTCCACCGTGATCTGCTCGGTCTCATCGGTCACACCGATGTCAATGTCGCTTTGCGCGAGCAACTTTTTGTAGGCGCTCATGGCCTCGGTCTGCGTGGCACCCGTGGCCACGATGCTGTAATTCTCCACGTTGACGAGCGCATAGAGCTTGACAAGACCCACCTCGTCCTTGAGCACCATAATGTAACTGGCCTGTCCCGACACGTTCACAAGCGACGGAAAGGACGCCACGTAGCCCTTTTCCTGCACCTCGCCCTCGGCCGCCGACATCGCGGAGTGCTCCTCAGCACCGATCACGGCGTAGAACTTATACACACCCGTACGGGCATTGGTGAGGATAAAGCCGATGTTGGACTTGTCGTCCGCCACTGCCGAGGTCACACCCGTGAAGTACCAGACGTCGTCCTCCAGCGCAACGTAGCCAAAGTCATCGGTGGAGATCTTACAACCCTTGTTGCCAATCACACTGTTCCAGAAGCCGCCCGAGAGCATACCGTGCCAGTCATACTTTTCCATCGCAAGATCGCCCGTATACACGATATCGATCCAGGAGGGCACCTCTGCAATGTCAAACAGTTCACTGCTACCGTCACACGGGTTCAGCACGATCACCTCACTGATATCCGATGCACCGAACAGCGCCACGCGGGGCGTGGAGCAGGAGATGATGTAAAAGGGCTTTCCCTCCTCGTCGATCTCAAAACTGATCGAATCAATGATCTTGGTGGGATAACGGAAGCGGATATAGCGCTCCAGGTCCTCGCCGAAATACGCGCTCTCCGCATACTTCACGGGCGTAGTGTAGCGAATATACTCCGCACTGCTGTTCACGGGGTCCACCATGACCATACCGGGAATGCCGCTTTTACGGTTTCCGATCCACTTGAAAAAGCCGTCGTAAGCAAGGTTGGTCACCTTCTTGGGTGTGCCAAGATAGTTGATCTGCGTATAACTGGGGCGCACCGTATACTGGGACACCACGTCCGAGAGCGAGCCAAGCGTACGGTTACCCAACATCTTGGCCGACTCGGTATCCATCAGCGCGATGTTGGTGATCTCACTCGTTTCGGGCAGGTCGGTCGCAAAATCCGATTCCTTCACGGTGATCACGTCGGCATATTGACGCGCGTGAAAGAAGGTACCCGAGATGATACCGCCCACGCAAAGCACCAACACGGGAACGGCCACCAAAAGGAGCGGGCGGGGATCCATGAAGCGCACACGCTTCTCGCCGCGGCGTCTTGCTACCTTATGCTTGGTAAAGATAGTCGCCTTCGGATTGATATCAAGAAACGGCAATACAGCAAACAGCAACACCACCGCAACGTACACCCAGAAACTGACGGCACGGGGGTTGAGAGGGGGCAGAAAAATATAGAAAAGGAGGAAGCCCACAAGGGCAGTAAGCAGAACCGAAGCAAGGATCTTCCAGGTCCATTCCCTTTTCCACGTCCATTTTTTCATTGTTCTAATCCTTCCTTAATTTGTGATACACAACACGTGTTTTGTGTACCTTTATTATATCACCTTTCGGGAATATGTGTCAAGAACGGGGACGGGCGGCGGCAGGCGGCGTGGGGCAAGGGGAAACGGTTTTGGAGGCAAAAAGTTTCACCAAGTCCTTTTTTTGCGTCCGTATGGCACCAAAGCGCCGTTTTTTTGAAAAAACAGGGCTTCATTGACAGCATCTCCCTATTCTGGTATAATGATAGTGAAGAAAGGAGGGCTCCGCCTATGAAAACAAGACGTCTCACCGTATTGCTCGTTTGTCTGCTTTTGTTGCTCTCGCTTTCGCTCGGCGGGTGCTCCTCGCTCGACGAAACTGCGGACGCGCAGGACCTGGCCACGGGGCTGGCCCAAGCATTGATCGACAACGATCTGAACGCGGGCTTTGAACTGTGCCGCGAGAACATCAAGAAAACCGATTTTCGCGTGATGTGGAATCAGATGCGCGCAGCCGTTGAGGGCGCAAGGTCCTGGGAAATGCGCCTTGAGAACTGGCAGTATACCGGCACAGAGGGCACGTCCCGTCTCACCGTAACCTTCCGTCTGGAAACCGACAACGGCAAGACCTGCCGACTGGATATCACCACCGAGGAAGACAAGATCGGGATCACGGAGATCTATTTCCACGATGCCACCGAATTTTTGCAAAGGACCGCCTTTGTTCCCTATCTGAACATTCTGCTTGCCCTGCTCTCGCTTGGCGGCATCGGCTTTTGCATCTGGATGCTGGTGGATGCCATCAAACGGCCCCTCAAACTCAAAGGACTGTTTATCCTGCTCGTTCTGTTTGGCTTTTCGCTGTCGGTCTCGGGCGGTCTGGAGGGGTTTGATTTCAACACGGGTATGGCGATCCTTCTCTCCTTCTCGTATCTCGTGCGCGACCCTATGACGCTGGGCATCGGCATTCACCTTGCGTTGCCCGTGGGTGCGATCGTGTACTGCTGTCTGCGCCCCGTCATCACACGCAAGAAGGAAACAGAGCCGCCCCCAGCCTCTGAATACGCCTTTACCCCCACGGACGGTGCGGAAAACACCGATACTTGGTCATAAAAAAGAAGCACACCTGCCGTAGCAGGTGTGCTTCTTTTTTTAGTTGTTTTCTCCCTTGACTGTCTCGGCAAGCGTTGTGGCAACGCCCGCGAGATTTTGCAGGTCAGAGGGAATGATGATCTTGGTGGCCTTGCCGTCCGCCACCTTGGCAAGCGTTTCAAAACTCTTGAGCGCCAGCACTTCCTTCACGGGAGGCACTTCGTTGAGCATTTTGAGACCCTCGGCAGTTGCCTGCTGTACCTTAAGAATGGCCTCGGCCTCACCCTCAGCCTCGCGGATACGCGCCTCGCGCTGTGCCTCGGCACGCAGGATCGCGGCCTGCTTTTCGGCCTCTGCCTCAAGGATCGCGGATTGCTTGCGGCCCTCGGCTACCAGGATCGCGGAGTTTTTCTCACCCTCGGCACGCAGGATCGCCTCACGGCGCTCACGCTCTGCCTTCATCTGCTTTTCCATTGCGTCCTGAATTTCACGGGGCGGAATGATGTTCTTGAGTTCCACGCGGTTGACCTTGATGCCCCACGCATCGGTGGCCTGATCCAGGATCGCGCGCATCTTGGTGTTGATGGTGTCGCGCGAGGTCAGCGTGCCGTCCAGATCCAGCTCGCCGATCATGTTACGAAGCGTGGTGGCGGTCAGATTTTCAATGGCAAAAATGGGGTTGGTCACACCGTAGGCATAGAGCTTGCAGTCCGTGATCTGGAAATAGACCACCGTGTCGATCTGCATGCGCACGTTGTCCTTGGTAATGACCGACTGGGGCGGGAAGTCCACGACCTGCTCCATCAGATTGACCTTCTTGGCTACCTTTTCAATGAAGGGCACCTTGACGTGCAAGCCGTTGCCCCACGTGGCATGATAGGAGCCAAGGCGCTCCACCACAAAGGCGTTTGCCTGCGGCACGATCTGAATGTTGGCGATCACAATGATCAAGAAAATGACGATAATGGCTACAACTGCAATGATCCACATAATAGTTCTCCTTTTTTTGTATTATTTCACAATCAGCTTGACACCTTGAATGGCAATGATCTCCACCTGCTCGCCCACCGCGATCACACGCACGGGATCCTCGGCGCGCGCCGACCAGCAAAGACCGCCGACCTTGACCTCGCCCACCTCGTCGATGTTGCGGATCTCCTCGGTGACGATGCACTGCTTGCCGATGAGCGACTCGGCACCCGTCTTGACCTCCTTACCCGCCAAAAACTTGCGGCAAAGGGGTCTGGTGGCAATCACCAGGACAAGTCCCACCACAAGGAATACAAGCAGTTGTACCCAGGGCGCCACGGGGAAAAAGGACAGGATCAGCGACACGATCGCCGCAGGCACGAACCAGACAGCTACAAGGTCACTGGTAAACGCCTCGATCACGACGGCCGCCGCCAATACGGCAATCCAAACAAAAAGCATAATGACATCCTCCTTTACACAACACGTGTTCTGTGTGCTTTTATTATATCATCTGAAAACGGGTATTGTCAAGAATCGAAACAGGCGGCGGCAGGCGGCGTGGGGCAAGGGGAAACGGTTTTGGGAGCAAAAAGTTTCACCAAGTCTTTTTTTTGCGTCCGCAGGATATAAAATCGTCGTTTTTTAAAAAAAGAGGGGCGCCGCCCCTCTTTTTTCAGTACAGTGACTGCTTACCCGAGAGCCGACGGTGCAACAGATGCAACCACCCGACGGGCAGGACCGCAGTAGATAGAAGCAGAGTGAACAGCAATTCGCGCGGCGTGAGCGGCATCGTGCGCAGTACCGCGCCGCCCAGGTACACAAAGGCGATCTGCACCACACAAACGGCCAACATAATGAGGCAAAAAGCGGGGTTCTGACCAAGCCCCAACAGCATGCGCACACGGTCGGTGCGCGCGTTGAAACAGTTGAGCAGTGACGCGAAGATAAAGAGCGCGAAAAAAGCGGTCAAAAGGCACAAATCTCCCTCGCTCTCGCGGTAAAAGGAGCGTACCCACGGTGATTTCAAAAAGAAGACGGCAAGCGCCACGGTGAAGGCCGTCAGCACAAAGATGCGCACCGCGAGCGCGCGCGTGAGGATCGGCTCCTCGCGTGCCTTCGGCGCTTCCTTCATATAGTAGGAAAGCGGCGCTTCCCCCGCAAACGCAAGGCCGCCCAGGGTGTCCATGATCAAATTGATCCAGAGCATCTGCACCACCGTCACGGGCGCGTCCACGCCGATAAAGGGCCCGATGATGGAGATGCCCACGGCGCAAAAATTCATCACCAACTGCAGCGTGATGAACTTGCGAATGCTCTTGAAAATGGTGCGTCCGTACAGCACCGCGCGGCAGATCGAGGCGAGGTTATCGTCTAGGATCACCACGTCACCCGCTTCCTTTGCCACCTGCGTGCCGCTCCCCATGGAGAACCCAACGTCCGCCATTTTGAGTGCGGGCGCATCGTTGATGCCGTCGCCCGTCATACCGACCACAAGCCCCGCCTCGCCCGAAAGGCGCACCAGGCGGCTCTTGTCGCGCGGCAAGGCGCGCGCCACCACGCAAAGCCGCGGCAGGCGCGCCAACACCTCCTCGTCCGTGAGGGCCGCCAATTCGTCTCCCGTCAGTACCACGCCGTCACGGGCAAGGATCCCGCACCCCTCGGCCAGGGCCGTGGCCGTTTCGCGGCTGTCTCCCGTCACCATGACCACCTGTACACCCGCTTCCGTGAGTGTTCGCACCGCGCGGGCGGCATCGGGTCGGAGCGGATCGCAGAACACCGCCGCCGCCAAAAACGTGAGGGGCGCGGTGTCCATATCCCCCGCAGCGGTATCGGATTCACAGAGCAGCACCACACGCTCACCGCGCTTGCAGTGTGCTTCCATACGCGCCGTGAGTGCCGCGTGCCGCATACTGCTTTTTGTGCCGTCGGCACGCCGTGCTTGCCGCACGCGCGGCATCAGTCGCTCGGGCGCACCCATATAAAGCGCCGTACCGTCCGCAAGGCGCGCGATCGCATATTTGCGCGCACTGTCAAAGGGTACGCGCGACGTCACCTCACAATCGGGCGCATCAAAGGATAAAAAAGCGGAAAGCAGCGCACGGTCCGTACTGTTGCCGCCGAGTGCCACAGGGCGTCCGTCACGCTCGCCGCGCACGGCACCCGTTGCCGCGTGTGCCGCCAACAGCAGTTTTTCAAAAAGCGCGGGCGCGCGGTTGTGACACTCGCGTGCACTGCGATATTCCCCCTCTGCGGTCAAAAAACAGGAAAGCCCCAGTTTGCCCGCCGTAAGCGTCCCCGTTTTATCCGTAAACAGAATATTCATGGAGCCCGCCGCCTCCAGTCCCGCGGGCTTGCGCACGAGCACCTGATCCCGCACCATACGGCGAATGTTGGAGGAAAGCACCACCGCGATCATCATCGGCAAGCCCTCGGGCACCGCCACCACCACCACGGTGAGCCCCAGCGTGAGCGCGTGGAGCAGTGTTTCGGCAAGAAAGGGCAGATCCTGCACGCGCGCGAGCATGGCCGCAGGCAAAAAGGCGGCGTCCACCACCAATATGTTAAACAGATACGCGAGCGCGCAAAAAAGCGCGGCGGCATACCCGATGCGGCTGATCTGCCCCGCCAGGCGCGTAAGGCGGAGTTTGAGCGGACTTTCGCGCGTGCTCTCCTGCAACTCTCCCGAAATACCGCCAAGATAGGTGGCATCGCCCACGCGCGTCACCTGCATCTCGCCCGCGCCCGTGAGCACCGCACAACCCGCAAGCAATGCCCCCGCCGATTCGGGCGCGCAGGGCTCATTCTCCCGCGCGGGGCGCTTTTCCACCTCGCGGCTCTCACCCGTGAGCGCGGATTGATCCACCGTCAACTCCCCCAATACCAACACCCCGTCTGCGGGAATATTCTCGCCCGCACCCAGTAGCACAACGTCCCCCACCACCAATTCCGTGGCATCGACCTCACACACCTTCCCGCGCCGCACGCGACACGTCGATGCGCCGCAACTCTCCTGCAAACGCGAGAAAGCCGCCTCACTGCGATACTCCGAGAGCGTGGAGATCAACGTGGCAAGCAATACCGAGCACGCGATACCCGCCGTTTCGAGCCAATCGGGATCGCGGAAAAGGAGCGCCAGGTGCAACACCAGTGCAAAAAGCAACACACGAATCACGGGGTCACCCATATTGGCAAAAAACAAGCGCCAGAACCCACGGCGCGGTGCCTTTTTCAACACGTTGGCGCCGTACTGCGCCCGTGATGCCTCCACCTCGTCGGGGGGCAGACCCTCCCTCTTTTTTGACACCGTTTCAACCATATCCACGCCTCGCTTTCCCTTATATCTACCCCATTTTATGACCGTAGCATACGGAAAAGAACAAAGGGAGCAGTGCGCCACTGCTCCCTTGCTGTGATATCAGTTTTCAATCGCGCCCCAGGATCGCACGCATCTGCTCCATGGCGGCATACAGCCGTTTCACCTGATGCTCCGCCTTTGGCGAGGTCAACTCACTCGCCAGATACGCGGCTTCGCGCGGACGCGCTTCCCGCACCGCAAATTCTGCGGCAACGGCCTCCAAACACTCCGTCGCACTCGCAAAATCCGCCAGATCCAGTACAAGATCCGTGCCGACGGCAAGCAGTGCGCCAAGCAGATTCAAAAAAGGGAGGTCGGCGTCACACAGCCGCTTCTCCAGTGCGCGCATCGTGGCGTTGGGATGCAGATTGCCCGTGATACTTGGGTTGTGGATATCAAACATATCCGCATTCACGCGATGATCCTCCGCCAGTGCCCGATCAAAAGCACTTGCCACCTCGTTCAATTCTGCGCGTCGCATCGCATATTGCATGCAAAACAGTTCCGCTTGCTCGGTCATATCGTCGCCTCCCTTGCCGTTCTTTTTTCATTGTAGCACATTTTCTTTGATTTGTATATCTAATTTTTGCAAAAAGGGCTTGCAAAATGAAAAAAGATGTGCTATAATACTACCGTTATGCTGGTGTAGCACAGGGGTAGTGCAGCTGATTCGTAATCAGCAGGTCGAGAGTTCGAATCTCTCCACCAGCTCCAAAAAGGAACGACCCTCTTTTTGAGGGTCGTTCCTTTTTTGTGCTTGTGGGGCAAGATTCGAACTTATGCAACCGCGCACCAACAATAGGCGCGTGTTGTTCGCACAAATTGCAAGACTCACATCGCGCGCGTTGCCACCTGCCGCAAGGCAGGTAGTGAATCATCTCCACCAGCTCCAAAAAAGAACGACCCTCTTTTGAGGGTCGTTCTTTTTTTGTGCTTGTGGGGCCACGGTTCGAACTCATGGCAGCCTGCTTGCAGGCTGTTGCGCAACTCTGGTTGCGCGTGAATCATCTCCACCAGCTCCAAACAAAAGGGCGGGTCCTTCGGGATCCGCCCTTTTGTTTGGAACTGGTGGGCTTGCTTTTCCCGCAAAATCTGCTATAATATAAAAAAGATGTATGTGAGCACAAGGGGCGGCGGAAAATAGCAGTAAGTCTTGTTTGCGGAGGCCGCTATGCTGTTTTCCTCATTTTCCTTCCTGTTCTGGTTTTTGCCCCTCACGCTCGCGCTGTATTTTCTGCCCGAGTTGATTCGCGCGCGGAACGCGCACCGCGTGCTCGTCTGGCACAATGCCGTGTTGTTGGTGGCAAGTCTGTTCTTTTACGCGTGGGGCGAGCCCATCTACGTGTTGTTGATGCTTGCCACCACGCTTGCGGACGCCGCGCTCGCGTGGCGCATTCCACGTGCGGCGCACCCGCGCGTGCCACTGTTCCTTGCCGTGGCGCTGAATCTCGGACTGCTCCTTGTATTCAAATATCCCCCGCTCGTGGGGCTCCCCGCCCTTCATCTGCCGCTGGGCATCTCCTTTTATACCTTTCAGGCGCTTTCCTACGTGGCCGACGTATACAAAAAACGCGCCGAGCCCGCCCCAAACCCCTTAACGGTATGCCTTTACGTGGCACTGTTCCCTCAATTGATCGCGGGACCCATCGTGCGCTATACCGACGTAGCAGCGGAACTTCGCGGGCGTACCGTGACGCTTGACGACGCCGCAGCGGGCGCCGTTCGCTTTGCAGTGGGGCTTACCAAAAAGGTGTTGCTTGCCAACGGTGCGGGCGCGCTGTTTTCTGCCTTTGGCGCGGGCGGCGCCACGACGGCGATGGGCGCGTGGCTCGCGCTCCTTGGCTTCACCTTTCAGATCTATTTCGATTTTTCGGGCTACTCGGATATGGCCATCGGACTTGGGCGCCTCTTCGGCTTCCGCTTTCCCGAGAACTTCCGCTACCCGTATATTGCCGACAGTGTGACCGATTTCTGGCGGCGCTGGCACATCACACTCTCCTCGTTTTTTCGCGAGTACGTGTATATCCCGCTTGGCGGCAATCGGCGCGGTAGTGCCCGAACGGTATGCAATTTACTGGTTGTCTGGGCGCTCACGGGTCTGTGGCACGGTGCCTCCTGGAATTTTCTGTTGTGGGGACTGTACTACTTTGTATTGCTCCTTCTGGAAAAGTTCTGGTTGCGCCGTCCCCTCTCGCATTTACCGCGCGGCGTACGCATCTCGCTTACGTTTCT
This sequence comes from Eubacteriales bacterium, assembly GCA_045532805.1. GTDB lineage: Bacteria > Bacillota > Clostridia > Oscillospirales > CAG-272 > Firm-07. Next base: position 5,915 of record JAZSGQ010000031.1, on the reverse strand, counting down.
GGCCACCCTGGGCGGTTGGTTGCTGTTTGCCTTTGACGGCAGTACGCCCGCGCTCTCGCTTGCGCGTCTGCCGCGCTTTCTTGCCACACTGGCGGGATTTGGTCGAGACGGCCTTATGGGGAGCACGGACCTGTATGATCTGGTACGATCTCTTCCCACCCTTGCGCTTTGCGCCCTTGGCGCAACGCCACTGCCGCGCAGACTGTTTCGCCGCATAACGGTGCGAAAAAACGGCGATTTCTGGCGCGTGGCGCTCCCACTTTTTGCCCTTCTTTTATCCGTGGCGGCACTCGCCGACGCGGGCTATAATCCCTTCCTCTATTTCAGATTCTAAAGGTGAGGTGCACTATGATCCGATTCCTGACACGTCTCTTCGTCAAAAACAGCGAAAACACCCGCGATCCGCAGGTGCGCCGTGCATACGGCACACTTTCCTCGGTGACGGGGATCCTGCTCAATGTCCTGCTTTCCGCCGCAAAATTCGTGGCGGGCAGTCTGGTGGGCTCGGTAGCGATCCGCGCCGACGCCGTGAATAACCTCTCGGACGCGGGCGCGTCTCTGATCTCTCTGTTCAGTTTCAAACTCTCCGCCAAACCCGCCGACCGCGACCACCCCTTCGGGCACGCGCGCATGGAGTACGTAGCATCGATGATCGTCTCCTTCCTCATTCTGTATATCGGCATCGAACTGGTCAAGGGCTCTGTGGAAAAATTGATCGCGCCCGTGGCACCCGTGTTCCACCTGGTCACAGCGATCATTCTGGCCGTGTCGGTGCTGTGCAAACTTTGGCTGGCACTCTTCAATTTCAAACTCGGCAGCAAGATCGACTCCGAGGTGATGCGTGCTACCGCCACCGACTCCCTCTCGGACGCGGCCGCGACCGCCACGGTGCTGATCGCTACCGTGGTCGCGCCCCTGCTCCCCGCCGCTGTTGCCCCTTATATCGACCCCATTATGGGACTTGTTGTGGCCGTGCTTATTTTTGTGGCGGGCGGACGTGTACTCAATGACACCAAGAACTCCATTCTCGGCGAGGCACCCGACACCGAGATCGTGAAAACGATCGAGCACGTGGTGGCCGAATACCCCGAGGCGCTCGGCATTCACGATATGGTGGTGCACAACTATGGTCCGGGGCGCACGCTCGCCTCGCTCCACGTGGAGGTGGACGGACATTGCGACATCTTCGTTTCCCATGACGTCGTCGACCTGATCGAGCGCCGCCTTCGCACGGAGCACGGCATTGACTGCAGTATCCACCTGGACCCCATCGTGGTGGGCGATGCGCTCACCGACGAGTGGCGCGCACGCGTGATGCATCTCGCGGCGGGGGTGGATCCGCGTATTCTCATTCACGATTTCCGCATGGTCCCGGGCGTGACGCACACCAATCTCATTTTTGATATGGACGTCCCCTTTGAGGTGACGGACAGCGATGCCGCGCTCAAGGAAAAAATGGCAAACGCCATTGCCGCCGAGGCGCCCAATTACTTTGCCGTGATCACCGTTGACCGTACATAACTTGCAAAAAACGCACGTCTGTGGTAAAATAAAAGAAGCCCGACACAACCATTCTATTGCGAAGGCGGTTTGACACTATGAAGATCAAGATCCAAGAAAAAAGTTTTGAGGAAGTGCTTGCACTTCCGCGAAAAAAGCACGAAAAGCCCCTGCGGCAGGGTCTGCTTTGGCGCACGCTGCTGCGTGCGGTATCCGTGCCCGACCTGCTCTCGACCCACTTTGACTACCGCGAGATCGGCATGGAACGACTCGGCCGGCGCGAGCCCGCGCTGTTTTTGATGAATCACTCCAGCTTCATTGACCTGAAGATCGCCTCCACCGTGCTCTACCCCCGCCCCTTCAACATCGTCTGCACGACCGACGGCTTTGTGGGAAAGCGGTGGCTGATGCGACACCTTGGCTGTATTCCCACCAGTAAGTTCGTGTCGGATCTGAACCTGGTGCGCGATATGGTATACGCCACCAAAAAACTCAAAAGTTCGGTGTTAATGTACCCCGAAGCGGGCTACTCCTTTGACGGCACCACCACCACGCTTCCCGACAGTCTCGGGCAGTGCGCCAAACTGCTTGGCGTGCCGCTTGTGATGATCCGCACCTTCGGCGCCTTCGCGCGCGATCCCCTTTACAACAATCTCCAGCGCCGCCGCGTCAAGGTGACGGCCGAGGTGGAATATCTGCTCTCCCCCGAGGAGATCAAAGAGCACTCCGCCGCCGAGATCTCGGCGCTCATTGCCGAGCAATTCTCCTTCGACGCCTTCCGTTGGCAACAGGAGAACGAGGTGCGCATCGACGAGCCCTTCCGCGCCGATTTCCTGCACCGTTTGCTCTATAAATGCCCTGCGTGCGGGGCCGAGGGGCAAATGGAGGGCAAGGGCATCACGCTTTCCTGCCACGCGTGCGACAAGCACTGGGAACTGGACGAATACGGCAAACTCGCCGCCACCGAGGGCGAAACCGAATTCTCGCACGTCCCCGACTGGTACGCCTGGGAACGCGCGTGCGTGAAGCAGGAACTGGAGCAGAACGCCTACCACATGGAGGCGGACGTGGAGATCTACGTTCTGGGGGACACCAAAAGTCTGTATCACGTGGGCGAGGGACACCTCACGCACTCCGCCGACGGCTTCCACCTCACGGGGTGTGAGGGCAAGTTGGACTATACCCAACCCGCCTCGTCCTCTTACACGCTCAACGCGGATTTCAACTGGTATGAGATCGGTGACGTGATCGGCATCGGTAACAGCGATATGCTGTACTACTGCTTCCCAAAAGATACAACGAACAGTGTGACCAAGGCGCGCCTTGCCACGGAGGAATTGTACCGACAGATCAAAAAGAAACGCGACGAAGCGCGCGAGAAAGCGCGCGCCGCCAAGGCGTAAAAAAAGAATGGGCGTACCTGAACCATTTTCAGGCACGCCCATTCTTCTTTTTTATATCACACCCGCTTTTCCTGCCGCAAGACGTGTCGCAAGTTCCTCGTCATAGGAAAGCAATACCTCGCAATCCCCGTCCTCGTTGGTCACGGAAAGCACCAGCGCGCGACTCGGATAAAGATCCGAACAATAGCCGTAGCGTTTGAGCCCCCGCGGTGCGCGGCGATTTTCGGCGCCAAGCGGCGTCACGGCCGTGATCTCCCACAGTCCCACACGGCAAACCAGTTGCATACGCGAGCCGCCACGGTAGGTGAAGACCTCAAGGTCCACACTGCCGTCCTCCAGCGTGCGAATGCGGTACAGATACTGTACCGCCATATATTTGCCGATGAGTTGAATGGCGGGCAACAGCATCACCACGCCAAGCGATTGCCAAAGCACGGAAAGCGTGGGCACAAAGCCCGACACGCCGAACAACACACCCGCCAGTATAAAAAAGAGCATCGTCAGTATATGCGCGTTGTAATTGCCGCGTTGCGGCCGAACCTCATAGTCCATTCTTTACGATCCTTTCTTCCTTGCGCGTGAGCGCACGCTCCTCGGTGCGGCTTTCGCGGTGATACAAGCGCATCGTGCCAAGTTCCTCGCGTTCCTCACCCTCGTAATAGATATCCAGATACACCACCGCGGTATCGTCCTCAATCGCCACGCCGTCAAAGGTGTATTTGCAGAAGGTGTACATCTTGTTTTCGCCGGGCTCGCACGAGACGGGGCGGATCACCGTTTCCTCGATCACGGGCTCCTCCCCCGTGTAGCCGTCGGGCGTCACGTCGCGGCAAACCACAAGTTCCACGCCGAACACCTCGGTAGCCGCAGGAAGCACGGGCGAGATACCGAGTTCCTCGCTGACGTATTCCAGCGTACTGTTGTTATAATAGAACAGAAGTTGTACCTGATCCGCTTCATCGATGAACACGCACCAATCCACGCGGTAGTAGGCGTAATTGTCGTCCGCCTCGGTATGGCCCACCTGATCGGGTTGCTCCAGGATCGTCAGCGACCCACCGTTTGTCTCATACGCCTCACGCAATACGGCGTTGGAGGAAAGTTGCCGCAACTCGCGCGGTGCACGCTGTGAAAACGCGATGCGCCAGAGCAACAATCCGCAAATGCCTATGATCAGCAACGTAAACAGCGCGCGCAGTACGTGCCCTAAGATCCACAGGGTATAACTTGATCTCGGTCTTCCCATTTTAAACTCCTTTTGCTATGTTGCGCAAGCGCCGCATTACGTCGTTCTCCACGCCGAAATAGTCGTGCAACGTCTTGTATTCCGCATACAGGGTGTCATACACCGCAACATTCGCCCCGTCGGGCGTGTAAACGCGGCTCACGGGTGCGCTCATCGCGCCAATCGCCTCGCGCAGATCGCCGTATGCCCCCGCCGCAGTAGCGGCCACAATGGCAGAACTGAGCGCGGCCGCCTGTGACGTGCCCGTCACGCACAGTTCGCGCCCCAGTACGTCGGCATACAGTTGCATCAGCGCAGGATTCTTGTGCGCGATGCCACCCGATGCCACAATGCGGCAAATCGGCACACCGTGTGCCTCGTAATTCTCTATGATATTGCGCGCGCCAAAGGCCGTGGCCTCGACAAGGGCTCGCATTAGATCCTCAGGCGCGGTCTGCAATGTCATGCCGACAAACAGCCCTGAGCGCGATGCGTCCACCAACGTGCTACGGTTGCCGTTGAACCAACCGAGCGCCAGTACGCCACTCTCGCCGGGGCGCTTTTGCGCCGCCTTGTCCATCAGTAGTGAAAGCATCGAAACGCCCTTTTCCTCGGCCTCCTGCACGTACGAAGGGGAGGTCAGCCGCTCGGCGGCATAGGCAAAATGGTCGCCAAGACAGCAAAGCCCCGCCTCGTGTCCGTACAACGTGGGCAGAATGCCGTCCTTCACCGTGCCGCAGATGCCTTTTACGTGCACGTTTTCCTCACCCAGTGCCATAAAGCACCCCGAGGTGCCGAGCACCGCCATCATGTCGCCCGCGCTTGACAGGCCAATGCCGATCGCGGCACTGTGCCCGTCGGGCAGGGCCACGGCTACCGCCGTTCCCTCACAAAGCCCCAAACGGGTAGCAAATTCGGGGGTCAAGACGCCTGCACGCGTGGCGATGGGGTGCAACTCACCGCCAAGTTTTTCGGTCGTCACGTCGGCAAGACGCGGATCCACTGCGGCAAAATACGCCCTGCTCGGATATCCGCACTCGCGCTCGTAATGACTCTTGTACGCCGCGTACTGATATCCGCGCGAAAGTCGACCCGTCATCTGCCATACGAGCCAATCTCCCGCCTCTGTGAAGTGGGCGGCGGTCTCATATACGTGCGGTGCCTCGCACAGCACCTGGTAGAGTTTGGGGAAAGTCCATTCCTCGTCCACCTTGCCGCCGCAACGCGCAAGGAACGCCTCGCCACGCTTGCGCGCAACCTCGGTCAAGCGCTCGGCATACTTGCCCGCCGCGTGATGCTTCCACAACAGCGCATAGGCAAGCGGCTCGGAGCGGAATGCCTCCAGCGAGCACAGCGGTGTGCCTTCCTCGTCGGTGGGCAGTATCGTGCAGCACGTAAAATCTATGCCGATTCCCGCTACCGTTTCGGGGGATACGCCTGCTTCCTTCACCACTGCACGTATCACGGTTTCCAGTGCCAGAAGATAATCTGCAGGATCCTGCAACGCAAAATCAGGGGGCAGAGGCGCACCCGTAGCAGCCAGACGCTCGCTCATCACGCCATGCGGATAGTCTTTGACCGCCGTGGCCACCTCCTCGCCCGTAGCAATATCCGCAAGCACGGCACGTGCCGACAGTGTTCCGAAATCAATACCAATGCTATAACGCCTCATTCTCGCTCACTCCCCTCTTATCTAATGATACTATTGTACCTCATTTCGGTGTTAAAGTCAACTGAATTCTATGTGAAGAGGGTCGGCGAAAGTGGGCGTGTGGCGGTGTTTTTTT